>DASQAU010000077.1:0-2274 GCA_035635595.1 Candidatus Eiseniibacteriota bacterium | reverse complement strand
GGAGAAGACGATGCGCGCGCCGGTCCGTTTCGCCTCTTCGTGATGGGCGTCGATCATGCGCCGCATCCAAGCCGGTTCGCCGCACAGATCAACATAGGCCGTGCCCGTGGCCGCGCAGGCCGCCACAAGCTCGGGACCGTGAAGCTGATAAGGCCCGACCGTCGTGATGATCACGGCCGCACGCTCGCACATCGAACGCAGGCTTGCCGGCTCGGCGGCATCCGCCTTGACCAAAGTCAAATCGTCCGGTGCGCCGATGCCGGCACGCACCTTCTGGAGCTTGTCGGTCGAGCGTCCCGCGATCGCCCAGGACGGAGCATCGTCGCCGCGATAGGACGTCGCCAGATATTCGGCGATGAGACGGCCTGTGTAGCCCGTCGCGCCATAGACGATGAGGTCGAAGTCCCGCTTCACGACGTTGGGTCCTCTTCGAGGCCCGGGAGAGCTATCTTGAGATCCGTGTGCAATCGCTCTGTACGCTTCGCGGCCACGGTCGCCCGGGCCACGCAACATTCGCAACCAAGCGAGCGCTACCCCATACTCGGACCGGTCTTCCACCGGCTGGATCGCACCAGCTTGCCTGGCGCACTCATTCGATCACCTCGTCGGCGCGGGCCAGCAGCGCCTAAGAGGTGGGGACGCCAGGCCATTTTGTGCTGTCGTGGAGCCTGGCGAGGACACGAGGACGCTCAGCACGAGCAGCAAGTGCCATTTGAGGGTCCGCCGCTTCATTGAACCGTCCCATCGCGTTTGGCGGAGGATACCACAGTTCCCGCCCTGGGGCGCGCAACGTCCGGTTGGGCACACCCGGAATAGCTCGCCGAGCACAACGAGTCCGCTTTACCTCGAGCCGCCGACATAAGCGCAAACTTCGAGGTAGCCTATGTCGGGCCATAAGCAGCTGTCGCTGTCCTCGAAGCTCGTGTTTGTTCGGTTCCGGCAGAGCACTTATATTGTCACCATGGCGGGCGCCCGCTTTGCGCCAATATCGGCCGTTCGACGAATTGCCATGCGCTTGTCGTCCTTGTCGACACGCAGACCGAACGATGTCGATCTGGCCGCGCTCACGCACTGGCCGACAACCTTGGTCCACAACCTCGGCAGCCGCCTCCGGTGCGTGAAGTGTGCTAAGGTCGGCATTCATCTGGGCTGATGGCGTTCGACCAGCCGTGGAGAACACGGAGTGGTCGGCCATGGGCGCTCGACGGGCTGCGATCAGGTTGTTAAGCCCGCCTCCGCAGGGAGACTTTGAGTCGAGACATGACCGTTGCGATCGAAATGGGACACACGACAGCAGGCGCCCCGGCGACTCTAGACCTTGAGGAACTGCTGGCGACCCGCCTGCTGGTGCAGGGCAATTCGGGCTCCGGCAAATCCCATCTGCTGCGCCGGCTGCTGGAACAGAGTGCCCCCTGGGTGCAGCAGACCATCATCGACCCCGAAGGCGACTTCGTGGCGCTTACCGACCGTTTCGGCCACCTCCTGATCGATGCCGAGGACCATACCGAGCGGGGCCTGCAGGTCGCCGGCGAGCGAGCGCGCATCCATCGCGTCTCCACGGTGCTCAATCTCGAGGGGCTCGACGCCGAGAACCAGATGCGGCGCGCCGCCGCCTTCCTCGGCGGGCTTTTCGAGGTCGCCCGCGACCACTGGTACCCGATGCTGGTGGTGGTGGATGAGGCGCAGCTCTTCGCGCCGGCCGTCGCCGGCGAGGTTTCGGACGAGGCGCGCAAACTCTCGCTCGGCGCCATGACGAACCTGATGTGCCGTGGCCGCAAACGCGGGCTTGCGGGGGTCATCGCCACCCAGCGACTGGCGAAGCTCGCCAAGAACGTCGCGGCCGAGGCGTCCAATTTCCTCATGGGCCGAACCTTTCTGGATATCGACATGGCGCGCGCCGCCGACCTTCTGGGCATGGAACGGCGACAGGCAGAGGCCTTCCGGGATCTGGAGCGCGGGCAATTCATGGCGCTGGGACCGGCCCTCTCCCGCCGTCCGCTGGGGCTGCGCATTGGTCCAACGGATACCACGCCGCGCAACGCGACCCCGCGCCTGATGCCGCTGCCGGAAGCGACACTGGACGCACGCGCCATCATCCTGGCAGCGCCGCCGCCCGAGAATAATCGGCCCCAGCGCCGGTCGTCGCCAGACCTCCTCGGCCAGCTCATGGCGGCGAAAACCGCGGCGCTGGAGGTCCGTCTCGAAGCGGTGGAGCAGCCACTCAACGCTGAGGAACTGGCGGAGCGGCATGAGCGAGTGGACCGTATTCTGCGC
>DASQAU010000076.1:0-18918 GCA_035635595.1 Candidatus Eiseniibacteriota bacterium | reverse complement strand
GCGCGGATGAAGTTTAAGTAGACGCGCTGCTGCTCTCGGATGATTCCGAGGGCTCCGAGCTCCCACCATTCGTCCGGCGTGAAGTACGCGCTGACCTCTGCCGCCGATCCCGACCGGCCGAACCACTGGATGAGGTGCAGGTTGTCCGATTGGAGCAGCCACCTCGCGATTTCGATCAGCCTTGCGTCGCCCGTGAGGCGCGCCTTGGAGTACGCGTGGTGCATCAGGCGGAAGAGACCTTGCTGGGCCGGGTTGCCGAGGAAGAATTCCATGCCGCCCTCGCCGGCCCACGTCGTCCCGTACTCGCTGACGGCGATCTCATATCGGGGTTCGTCGAGCTCGGCGATGGCTTCCGACGGCAGCATCATGCGCACCTTTCGTTTCTTGAGCTGGGGGTTGAGGCCCCGGACGAAACTGAAGATCCCCGTGTCCTTCCGGTGATGCTCGCCGAACGTCTCGAAGTCCCAGCCGACGGTGACGACATCACCCCAGCAGTCACGCACCCAGCCCGCATACGTTTCGGGCGCGAGCGGCCACATGCTCCAGCCGCTGTTGGAGAAGCGGTAGCCGACGTCGTCGGAAAGGTCGTGATGGCGAGCGAGCAGCGCCAGGTTCTGTCCGGGGTGGCGAAAGACGTGCGTCGCGTCCTGCCAGGCCATCTGCCACGCGCGGCCTTCCATGAACGCACCGGTGAATCCGCACTGCTGAAGCGCGAAGTACACATCGTTGGACATGAACATCTCGGTGGTGTCGCTCACGGTCACCGGCTTCTGGAACAGGTCCTCGAGGCGGCGCTTCGCCCAGAGCATCGACTCCTTGAACTCGACGATGTCCACATAGAACAGCCACGAGTGGTAAGGCTCAACGCACACGACCTCGACATTTGGGCTCGCGCACAGGCGCTTGAAGGAATCGAGGACCTTGCCGCCCCACTGCTCAGCCTGCACGAGGAACGAATTGCTGAATCCGATCGACATCCGCCAGTCGCGCCTGGTCAGGTCGCGGAACATCGCGGTCGCCGGCAGGTACGCGTACTGCGCAACCTGCTCGAAGTAGCGGCGATCCATCGCCTCGTCGAAAAGAAACGCGGCGAGATCATCGGGGGGCGTGCGGGCGGGGATGACCTGCGCAGGCAGCTTCAGCCGTCGTGGCTGGTGGACCACGGTGTAGACGACGAGGTTCTCAGCCAACTTTCGAGCCCAACTTTCTCGTCGGCGCCGGCGTCGGTGTAGGTCGCACCGCCTGCTGTGCAGCCGCGAACTCGACCCGCAGCAGCAATTCCTGGATCACCTTCTCCCACACGTACGACCGCGCAGTGGTCCGGCCTCGCCTGCGCATCGAGGCGGCAAGCTTCGGGCGCTCCTTCAGCAGTGAGAGCTCGGTGACCAGCTCGACGGGATCGTTCGTCTCGAGGACCAACGCGTTGCGGTACGCCTCGGCGTAGTCCTCGCCCGTGGCGCCGGTCACAGCGAGCCCGCCCGCCGCCATCACCTCCAGTCCGACCAGGCCGAATGGTTCGTGACCCGAGTTGGCGAGCACAGCGTCGCACGAGGAGTAGATGACCGCGAGCAGCCCGTCGCTGACAAAGCTCGTGAAGTTGACCACGTCGGCGGCTGGGTGCGCGCGCAGCACCGACGCCAGCCCCACCGCGTCTGGGGGCGCTTTCGCATCGATGACGGTCAGGCCCTGATGTCGCGCGTGGTCCATGACTTCACCGCCGTGAGGCTCGCGGCCGCCGCGCATCAAGAGCTTCACGCGATTGCCGTGGCGCTTTAGATATGCAGCGGCCGAGACGGCCATGAGCCATCGCTTGTCCGGGTCGAACCGACCGATCTTGAAACAGAAATGGTCCGCGGCCGCCGCTCTCCTGAGCTCGGCGACGGCCAACGGGTCGGCGTCCGCGATCGACTCGCGCGGGATGCCGTTCGGAATGACGATCGGGTTCTGGCCCGAGTCCCACATCTTGAACTTCATGTAGCGGCTCACTGTGGTGAGGGTCGCAGCCAGGTTGAGGGAGGCCCAATCGATGCGATGGAAGCCGAACGTGTTGTTGGCGTTCCACAGCATCACCACGCGGTCGCGCAGGCCGCGGATGTAGAGGCTGTTCGAGATCAGCCCCATCGACCACGACGTGTGCCACTCCTCGCCGAGGATGACCACGTTCTTCCCCGCCGCGGCGGCCGGGGTGATGACGTTGTCGATCAAGCTCGGCGGCAGGCTCACGTTCCAGTCGCGGATCTTGCCTTCCTCGCCGTCGTACACCCCGCCCCGATGCTGGGCGGAGATCCACTGGCACCAGCGGTGGTAGTGAAGCTTTCCCGACTCCTGTGTTTCCTCGCCTGGTAGATCGGGGTCACCGCAGAAGTAGAGGTGCGTGTCGTAGCCCACGCGCGCGAGTGAACGCGACAGGCCCTTGACGCGTACCCCCAGCCCGCCCGCCTGGCTGTACTCGTCAGGTCCCTCAAAGCTCAGCAGAACGAAAACGGTCCGGTTGGGGGTGAAGATCATCCCCGCGTCCCCACGATCGCCAGCGCCTCCGCATGAAGCCCTTCGTTGGGCGCGCACAGCAATGTGGTTCGGGTGTCGAGCGAGGCCTTCAACGGCCCGATCCGATTGCCTTGAAGGTCAGTCGCCACGCCGCCCGCCTCGGCGAGGATCAAAAGACTCGCCGCCATGTCGAAAACGCGCACGGGCATTGGAGCGCAGAAAACGTCGAAACCTCCCGACGCGGTGTGCGCGATCGAGAGGGCCATCGAGCCCAGGATGCGGATCTTGTTCGAGTGCTCCACCAGCGGCTGCGCGAGCTTCAAGGCGCGCGGACTGCTCTCGAGACCGAGGATCTGAAATCGCTTGCGGTCCTCCCGAGGGATCACCGACAAAAGCGCTCCGCTGCGCCGCGCGCCCTGGTCGCGAATCGCGGTCCACGCCTCGCCTGTGTTCAGGTTGAGGACGCTGCCGGCGAACGTGTCGTCGATCGTCGGCCCGTCGAGCACCGCGAGCATGAGCCCGAAGACGGGCACGCCCTGCTTGGCGTTGAGGCTCCCGTCCACCGGGTCCACGAGGACCAACGGATAGTCCGCGCCAAAGCTGCGAAGCCCTGACTCTTCGGCGAGAACCGAGAAAGCCTCGCCACGCCCGGCCACAGCGATGAGCTCGGAGAAGACGACCTCCTCCGCCGCGCGATCCACCTCCATCGTTCTGTCACCGCCGGCGCCGATCTCGAATCGAACGCTTCCGGCCTCGGTGCCCGCGAGCGGAAGAACCGCCTCGCGCACTCCCGCGCCGATGCGCTGGAAAATCGCGAGCCAGTCGCTAGGTTTCAGCGCCGTGGTTCGATTTCGTCACGCAAGGCCAGAGTCGGTCGACACCTTGCGGCGGCGGCGACGGCGGCGCTCGACGACGATCGTGATGAGGTAGGGCTGCTGCATCGCCCACACGCGCTCGATGAGCTGCGGGATGGGAATGTTGTGCGGACCATCGATACCCAGCAAGACAAGCGCCTCCGCAACGGGGTCGGGCAGCTCACTCTTGTCGTGAAGGTTGAGCTGCTCGAGCGTTTCGAGAATGTCGTCGAGCCGGCGCAAACCCTGCCGCCGATTCTGATCGGACCGGTTGAGCACCGCAGAAAGCTTAGCGTTCGGCGGCTTGGACGAGGGAGCGGCTCACCTCGGCCGGACGCTCGAACTGAAGCCAGTGCCCGGCGCCTGGGATGACTTCGAGCCGGTATGGGCCTTCGACGTGGTGCGCCGTGGCTTCGACAGCTCGCCTTCCTAAGGCGGGGTCCTCGTCTCCCCACAGGAGCAGGGTCGGCGTCGTGATCTTCACCTCTTGAGCTAACGCAGCCCATGCCCCGCCTCCTGCGCCGAGGTTGGCGCGGTAGTAGTTGAGGGCGGCGGTCAACCGTCCCGGGCGGCTGAGCGAGCGCACGAAGTGCTCGATGACCGCGGGCGGCACCGCGTCGGGGTTGGGTCCAAGCGCAAACATCGCCCGCAAGCGCCGATGGTCTTCATCCCCCAGCACGTGCTCGGCCTTGCCCTCCTGCACGAAGAGGGCGACGTATCGCGAACGCGCCCGCTGGTCCTCGTCCACGCGGCTGGCTTCCGCCAGCGCGGCCGGGTGCGCGACCGAGAGGGCCGTGAGCGTCTTCGTCATCTCCGGATGACGTCCGGCGAAGAACCAGGCGACGATGGCGCCCCAGTCGTGTCCCGCGACGTGAGCTTCCGACCGGCCGAAGGCTTTGATGATCCCGACCACGTCGTCGACTAGGTGACCGATCCCGTAGTGCTCGACGCCATCCGGCGCATCGCTCAAGCCGTAACCTCGAAGGTCAGGCGCAACGGCCAGACAGCCGGCCTTCGCCAGTGCATCGACCTGTTTCGACCAGGACTCCGCTCCTTCAGGGAACCCGTGGAGAAGGATGGCCATGTCACCGTCGGGCGGACCGTCGACCATGGCGCGAAAGCGGAGTCCGTTCGCACGAACCATGTGTTGCGAAGCCGTCATTTCACTCTTGTCTTGATGAATTCTGCCGCCATATCGAGGGCCTGGTCCAGGACGGCGAGGAGTCCGTGGCCCTGGCCCTTGAAAACCTCGAGCCGGCCATGCGGGACGAGCCTCACAGCTTCTTTCAAGAGGTCGAGGCGCGCGAATGGATCGCGATCGCCGCTCAAAAAGAGGGTCGGGCAGCGAATCGACGGCAGATGCTCGGTTCGCAGCTGGTCGGTGAAGCCCGGACGGTGGAGCGGATATGAAAAAAGGACGAGGCCACCGAAGTCCGCCTCTATCGCGGCCATGCTCGCGACCCTTCCGCCGAAGGATTGACCGCCGCCGATCACCTCATGCCCTCGACCTGATGTCTTGATGAAGACAGGAACCGCGCGCTCAGCATTTCCACGGGGCAGATCGACCGCTACAGCTTCGATTCCACGTTGCTTGAAGCCCACGACGTAGGGCTTCATCGACGCAGCGTTGCCTGATGCTCCATGACCGAGGACGACTCTCATGATGTGTATCGTCGCAAGTTTTCAACAGGTCGAGTGACGTCGCGATGGACCCACATCGCGGAAATTTTCAGGACGCGTCGCGAAAAAAAATTTCGTGTGACCCTTGACGTGAGTGGGTTCATTCGAGTATCACAACACTTTGTATGGCGATGCTGCTCGTGGTTGCCACCACAGAGGCGACGGACCCGACGCGAGTCAGCGCACCATTTCGTAAGACCGCCAACGTCATGGAGTCCTCGTCAGTGAGGCTCTGCGGCGAATCCCTTGGGGTTGTGAAACCTCGGGTCCGTATCACCAGGAGAAGGAGGTAAAGCATGATGGCTAAGAAGAAGGCTGCCAAGAAGACCGCCGCCAAGAAGAAGCCGGCCGCGAAGAAGAAGAAGTAACTAAGACTTCTTCATTCTTCTTGTAGTAGTTCGTTCTGCGCCGGGTTCTGTGGAGCCCGGCGCTCTTCATTTGAGAGGGAACAAGGTTCCGTCGCATGGTCACCCTCCCTCCGGCCGCACGCCGCGATGGCGCTTTTGTGTTTATGAACGCCCGATGATGGACGCGACCTGCATCGCGGCCAGAGGCGCGAGCAGGATGCCCTTGCGATGGTGGCCGGTCGCCACGATGAGGTTCTTTGCGCCAACCGTATCCACGATGGGCTGCCCGTCGGAGGTGACTGGTCGTAATCCCGCCCAAACCCGCGTCAAGCTGGCGGCGCCGAGGCCTGGCACGAGTCGGCACGCAAGGTTCAACAGCGTCGCGATACCCGCGACTGTCGGCCGATCGTCGAAACCGGAATCTTCCTCAGTGCCGCCCGCGATGATGGACCCGTCGGCTTTCGGCACGAGGTAACCGGTGGACCAGAAAATGCTGCGCCGTAAGGAGACCATGCCGGGGTCGAGGGCAGCGAGCTGACCGCGCTGCGGAAGCACGTCGACCTCGACGCCTGCCCTCGACGCGACCTCCTTGCTCCAGGGGCCGGCCGCGATCACAGTCCAGTCGGCCTCATGCGAGCCGATTGCCGTGATCACTCGGCGCACCTCGCCGCCCTTGATGTCGAAACCTGTGATTGGAGTTCCTTCGTTGATCGAAGCGCCGCGTGCGGCCGCCGCCATCGCCAGCGCGCGGACAAAGCGCGGCGGCGTCAGGTGAGAGTGCTCGAGCAGCACGGCGCCCATCACCTCGATGCTCAAGGAAGGTTCGGCCTTGCGGCAGGCCTGTGCATCGAGCCAGTGCTCGCCCGTGGCCTGCAGCGCAGCCGCCTCCTCCTCGGAGAACGCGGGCTGCAGACCCTGCTGAACCCGGTATTCGACGTTGATCGCGGTGTCTTTTTCGATGCGGGCGATGAGCTCGGGGAAAAGCGCGAGGCTCTTGAGGGCAGGTTCCTCGGCGCGCGAGGCCGTGCTTCGGGGGCTCAGCTCGCCGGCGGCCGCCCCTGACGCGTGGCTTCCGAGCTGGTCGCGCTCGAAAAGGGTGACCTGGTGGCCGTCGAGACTCAACCGCTCGGCGACGGCGCAGCCGATCACGCCTCCGCCGATCACGACGACCCTCGACATATAAAGAAGATAAGCAGCCCTTGACTTACGAACATTTGTTCGATATGGTCAGGAGTGCCTCCACTTCTCTCCTGCGTCTTACCTGACGAGGCGCCAAAGATGCAGGAAGCAAAGCTGGATTACGCCATCAACTCGATTCGGGTCCGTTTCGGCAGCCAGGCGCTGACGAGGGCGGCGGAGCTTCCGCCGCCACAGCCCTGGCCCAGCCGGACTCCGATCGATCGCCTGAGCGGGATCGGGGGGCTGCCGCGCGGCCGGCTCACCGTTCTGACCGGGAGCGGGACGTGCGGCAAGCTCACGCTCGCTCTTGCGCTGCTGGCGGGCGCGACCCGCGAGCTCGCGCATGTGATCGTGATCGACACCAAGTCGGGGTTCGATCCCTGGACGCTGCTCCCCTTCTCCCCTGAGCTGGGCGCGCTGACCGTGGTTCGCGCGCCCGCTCCCGATCTTGCTGGTGAGGCGGCGGCCGCGCTGGCCAGGGCCGGAGCGGGCTTCATCCTTTTAATGGGGGAGGTCCCGGAGCACTGGCTGGGCCCCCTCGAGTCGGCGGCCAACCGCTCGGGGACCGTGCTGATGGGAGTGCTCGACGCGCCTGGGCGGGCATTCGCCCACGCCTCGAGCCTCAGCGTCGGTTTTTCACGGACCGACTGGATCTGGGAGCGCGGGCAGCTGGTCGGGCTTCGCGCTTCGGCGCGCTGCGTGAAAAACCGCGTGGCGCCTCCACTGGGAGAAACCGAGCTGGAGATTCGCTATCCACTGGGCGCGCGATCCCTGTTCGACCACCCGGTCCACATCGTTGACGTTCCCTTTCGCACAGAAGAGCTGAAGTGCGCATCTGCTGTGGTCTGACCGGACACCTCGAGCTCGCCCGGCGACCCGACCTGTACGGGAGTCCCGTCGTGGTCGGGGATTGGGAAGAGCACGTCGTCGCTGTTTCCGATGAGGCGCTGCTTTCTGGCGTGGTGCCCGGGATGGCATCGCGCCAGGCTGAGCACCTCTGCCCGCTGGCGACCTTTCTTCCACCTGAGCCGGAAGCCGCGGCGCAGCTGCGAGAGCTGATCTCTTCCGCGCTCTATGACCTCGCGCCGACGGTCGAGGTCTGCGTCGACGGAGTCGCATGGCTGGACGTGAACGGCGTCGTGAGCGCGGGCGAATTGATTCGCGAGGCTCGACGCCGGTTGAAGAAGGCGATCGGCCGCGAACCACGCTTGGGTCTTGCGCCCGGCCCTTTCTCGGCGCGCCTTGCCGCTGCTCGCGCGCGACCGGGCCGCCTCGTGCAGGTCGAAAACGCACGCACCTTCGTGGCTCCGCTTTCTTCACACGAGCTTCCGCTCGACGCGGAGCAGCTGGAACGCCTTGATCTCCTGGGCCTGCGCACACTTGGCGCCGTGGCCGCGATCGGCCCTCGCGAGCTTGAGAGCCAGCTCGGTCGCGATGGACGTCACGCGGTTTTGCTCGCACGAGGCCTCGAGCCGGATCAGCTCACGCCATGGCGCCCTCCGCTTTTCACCAGCGTGCACCGGCAGTTCGAGCCCCCCATCGAAGATCGCGAGGCTCTGCTGTTCGTCGCGCGAGCGCTGTGCGACAACCTTGCCGCCGAACTAGGCCTGCGCGGCGCGGGCGCCAAGCGGATTCGCGTGCGGCTTCTCCTCGAGTCCGCGCCTCACGAGCAGCGCGACTCTTTGGTGCGCCATCCGTTGAGCAGCGCAGCCGAGCTGTTCGGGCTCATCGCCTCGTGGATCAAAGAATGGCAGCCGCGCGCTCCGATCACCGAGATGTGGATCGAGCTGCCGGTGCTCGAGGCGGCGGGGCGGCGGCAGCTGAGGCTGTGGGCGGGCGGAGATGGAAACAGCGAAGAGGTGGTCGCGGCGCTCGAGCGATTGCAGGAACGATGGGGTGACGAAGTCGTGCACAGGCCACGCCCCAACCTTCTCTCCTCCCCCATTCCCTCCCAGCGATTCGCGTGACTCGACTGCTGTCCCCGGCCGCCCAGGTCGAGGTCACGCTGGCAGAGGACGGAACGCCGTGCTTCATCTCCGGCGCCTTCAGCGGGTCGATCGACCCGATCGCGCGCTGGAAGGTCGAGACCGAATGGTGGAAGCAGCCGGTGGTTCGCGAGTACTGGAAGGCGCTGCTCAATAGCAATCTTCTCTGCGAGCTGTACCACGACCTCTCACGAGACGAGTGGTTCGTAGAGCGGGTTTATGACTGAAGCCGGCAGAAAAAGAAGTGACCCCGCCGGATCGCCTCGCTGGCTCCGGCCCCTGCCTTGCGGCTGGTGCCAGATCCCTCGTACGTTTCCTTCGGGGCCGTCGGCAAACGTATCGCGTCTGCCGAAAGGTTGGCAATCCCCAATTTTTGTCGCCAGGCTACGTCGTGTAGGCGCGCACCTGGAAGAGGTTGCGGAGCCAGCCAGAAAGGTTCAGCCAGCGCGATCGCGGACGGCGAACAGGCGATTCTGGTGCGGGTGGCCCTTCCTCGTGAAGGATCGCGTAGCACAGCTCGACGCACTGATCACAAATGAAGACGCCCGGCCCGGCGACAACCTTCCGGACCTCGTCCTGGCGCTTACCGCAAAAGCTGCACTGCAACTTGACCTGTCTGGCCATGCCGTAAACATAAGTCTGTAGCCCCAAAACTTGAACCCTTACGTCGAGCTGCACTGCCACTCCAACTTCTCTTTCCTTGACGGCGGGTCGCATCCAGCCGAGCTGGTGATGCGGGCGGCGGAGCTCGAGATGCCGGCGCTCGCGATCACCGACCGCGGCGGCGTCTACGGAGCAGTGAAGTTCCTCCAGGCTTGCCGCAAGCTAGGGGTCAAGCCGGTCATCGGCGCCGCGCTCGAGGTGGACGGCGAAGAGGTCGTCATCCTCGCTCGCAACCTTCGCGGGTACTCGAACCTCTGCCGCCTTTTGAGCTTTGCGCATGCCGACCAGCCCAAGGGCGAGGCGCGGACGACCATCGCGAAAGTTGCTGAGCAGCGCGGCGACCTCTTCTACCTCAGCGCGACCGACGAAGAGAAACGGCTGCGAGGAATGCAGGAGGCGTTGGGCAGGGAGAACGTCTTCAGCGAGCTTCACCATCACCTCGGCCCTGAAGACTCCTGGGTGCTCGAGGGCCGCGCAGCAATGGCGAAACGATGCGGGGCCGCGATCGTGGCGACCAACGAGGTCCACTACCACGTCGCCGAGCGGCGTCGCCTGCATGACGTGCTGGTCGCCATCCGCCGCCGCGCCACGCTGGAGACGGCGCGGCCGCACCTCTTTCCCAACTCCGAGCACCACCTGAAGGGCGGCGAGGCGATGCGCCCGCTGTTCAAGGGCCATGAGGAGGCGCTGGCCACGCCGTGGGACATCGCGTGCGAGTGCGACCTTGACCTCAACTTCCGCGGGGTGCGCTTCCCCGGATACCCGGTGCCCGACGGCGAAACGCCCTTCTCATTTCTCTACAAGCTGTGCTTCGAAGGCGTTCGCGACCGCTACCGCCCGATCACGCCCGAGGTCGCCCGCCGGCTGCAGCGCGAGCTGGAGGTGATCCAGAAGACGGGGCTCGCCGAGTTCTTCCTCATCAACTGGGACCTGATGCGATTCGCGCGCGAGCACGGTGTGCCGGGCCAGGGGCGTGGCTCGGCCGCAGACTCGATCGTCGCCTACGTGCTCGGCATCACCCGGGTCGATCCCATCGAGCACAACCTCCTCTTCGAGCGCTTCCTGCACGAGGAGATGACGAGCACGCCAGACATCGACATCGACTTCTCCACGGCACATCGCGAGCAGGTGATCCAGTACATCTATGACAAGTACGGCTGGGAGCGGACGGGGATGGTCTGCAACGTCGTCACGTTCCAGCCGAGGATGGCGATCCGTCAGGTCGGCAAGGCGCTCGGATTCTCGGCCGAGCTGCTCGACCGGCTGGCCAAGGGGGTCGATCGATGGTTCACAGAGGACATCGCGGACTCGATGCTGGACGCGGTCCCTCCGCCGGACATGCGCCCGCAGAGCTGGCAGCACTTCCTGGAGCTGTGCCGGGAGGTGATCGAGTTTCCGCGTCACCTGTCGATCCACAACGGAGGCATGCTCGTCACCGGAGAGCCGCTCGTCGAGATCGCGCCGGTCGAGCCCGCGACCATGGAGGGCCGCCGCGTCGTCCAGTTCAACAAGGACGACGTCGAAGACCTGGGACTGATCAAGATGGACATGCTCGGGCTGCGCACCCTTTCGGTCGTCGCCGAAGCCCTCGAGCTGATCAAGGATGCGACCGGCATCCGTCCCGACCTCGACCAGCTGCCGCTGACCGACCCAAAGGTGTTCGAGATGTGCGGCGCCGCGGACACGATAGGCGTGTTTCAGATCGAGTCGCGCGCGCAGATGCAGACGCTGCCGCGGACACGCCCGCAGAGCTTCAACGACCTGGTGGTCGAGGTCGCGATCATCAGGCCTGGCCCGATCCAGGGCAATGCGGTCCATCCGTACATACGGCGCAAGCAGGGCCGCGAGCCCGTCACCTACGCGCACCCTCTACTCGAACCGATCCTCAAGGACACGCTGGGGGTGATCCTCTACCAGGAGCAGATCATCGAGATCGCGATGTACGTCGCGGGCATGACGCCGAGCGGTGCGGACGGCTTCCGGCGCGCGATGACCCGCCACCTCAACCGGGTCGAGATGTCTTCGCTCGAAGGCGACTTCATCAGCGGCTGCCTCGGCAACGGCGTACCTCGCGAAGTGGCGGACCAGCTCTTCACCGCCGTCCAGGGATTTGCCGTGTATGGCTTCTGCCGCTCACACGCCGCAGCGTTCGCACGCACGTCGTACGAGACCTCATGGCTGAAGCTCAACCACCCGGTGGAGTTCGGCTGCGGCCTCCTCAACAACCAGCCAATGGGCTTCTACCACCCGAGCGTGCTGGTCGAGGACCTCAAGCGCCACGGTGTGACGGTGCTGCCGGTCGACGTCAACCGCTCCGATGTGCGCTGCCTGCCCGAGCCTCTGCCGCCAATCCGGCCGAATTCGCCTCCAGTGCCGGCGCGCGCGGGTTTGGTGCAGGCGCGATACCCGCGGGAGCCGGCACACGATCCAAATGAGCCACAGGCCCACCTCACCGAGGGCCCTCCCTCCTCCACCAGACCAGCCCTCCCCCGCCGGCCAACCGGTACCAGCGTATCGATGACGTCAACCCAGCCTGTTAAGCCGATGACCCACGCCATGCGCATCGGGTTCAACTACGTCAGAGACCTCGGCGAGGACGGACGCAAGCGATCGTCGAGGAGCGCGCGCGCGGGCCCTACACTTCCTTCGACGATTTCCTCCACCGACTTCGCGGCGCGCCCGTCGGTCCGCGCGCCGTCCGCAACCTCGTCATGGTCGGGGGCTTCGATGGGCTCGGCCAACCCCGACGCGAGCTGCTCTGGGGCTGGCAGGAGAGATGGCACGGCCACGGCCTGCGCCAGGGCATCGCCAAACAGTCAGAGCTCCGGCTCAACGGCACCGCACCCGCCTTGCCCGACATCGACGAGTTCGACGCCAACCAGCTCGAGTACCGGATCTCGGACCTCTCCACCGGCCACCACCTCATCCACTTCTGTCGCGAACGCCTGGAAAAGCTGGGCGCGCTGGAAAGCAACAGGCTGGACGGAATCCGCAACAACCAGAAGGTGAGGGTCGCCGGTCTGGTCATCACGCGCCAGGCGCCCTCGACCGCAAAAAAGATCCGCTTCTTCACGCTCGAGGATGAGTTCGGCCAGGTCAACGTGACCATCAAGCCAGACGTCTACGAGCGCTACCGCCAGGTCGCCAACCGCCAGCCGATCCTGGTCATCGACGGGGTGATGCAGCGCAACGACGGTGTGTATTCAGTCCTGGCCAGCCACATCGAAGCCCTCCACGGAATCCCCCGGCCGCAGCAGAAATCGCACGACTACCGCTAGCCAAGACCTACTTTCCGTAGCCAAATAGGGGCCCTTTGAGCCAAGCTATGCCAATCGGACCACTGCCGCAGCACTGAACGCAGCAACCCCAAAGGAAGGATCCATGTCGATCGGTAGAGAAATCGAAGACATCGCCCGGGACCTGATCAAGCACCAGCACGACCATCCGCCGGTCCGCGACCTCAACCGCGAGGTCGAGCGCAAGCTCACCTTCGCCGACCGCGTCGCCGACGATTTCGCGCGCCTGATCGGCAGCTGGATCTTCGTCCTCGCCCAGGCCGGGATCATGGTTTTGTGGGTCGGGCTGAACGCCTTGAACCTGATCCATCCATGGGATCGCTATCCATTCCTCTTCCTCAACTTCATCCTTGCGGTCGAGGCGGCGGTCTGGGTCTCAGTGGTGTTGATGGCGCTCAACCGCCTCGCCGACCGCGACCGACTGCGCGCCCAGCACGACTACGAGCTGAACGTGAAAGCCGAGGAAGAGCTGAAGGCGCTCATGAACCACCTCATGCACCAGGACGAGGTCCTGCTCCAGATCGTCAACCGGCTCGACCGCGGCGACCGCGAGCTGAAGCGACTGGCGCGGCACCTCGAGCAGGCGATCGAGTCAAGCACTCAACCTCCGACGCCGCGACCCGCCGGGGCCGATCGCCCGCCGATCAGCCTGCCAGCGCCGTAGAGCTCACGAGGCGCGAGCCCAGCTCACGAACAACGCGCACGATGAGGTCCACATCTTCCTCAGTTGTTCGCCAGTTGACGATCGCAGGCCGAAACGCCACCTTGCCCGCGTACTCAGTCGTGCCGAAATAGACGCGTCCATCCTCGAGCACCATCTCGCCGAGCCTGCGGTTGATTCCGTCCAACGCGTCTTCAGCCACACCGGGCGGTCGGAACCGAAAACAGACCACGTTGAGCGGCACCTCCGCGAGTCGCTCAAGGTCGGGGGCCTCATCCACCTGCTGAGCCACTCGTTGGGCGAGCCGCAGGTGGCGCTCGACCATCGCGCGATATCCATCCCGCCCGTAGGCGCGAAGGGTCGCCCAGACAGGTAAGGAGCGGGCGCGGCGCGACATCTCAAGCGACAGGTTGCCGAAGATGGGCCGGTCCGTTGCCTCTGAGCGCAGGTATGCCGCGGTCGCCGAAAACGCACCGGCGTGTATCACGGGGTCGCGGACGAAAGCAAAGCCACTCTCGTAAGGCACGTTCAGCCATTTGTGCCCGTCGACGGCGACCGAATGCGCACCCTCGATCCCTTCGACCAGGTGGCGCGTCAGAGGCGAGACTGCAGCGAACAAACCGAAGGCTCCGTCCACGTGCATCCACGCGCCGTGAGCACGGGCAAGCTCGGCCACCTTGGCCAGCGGGTCGAAGTCACCGGTGTTTACATCTCCCGCCGTGGCGATCACAATCGCCGGCTGTCCCCCTAAGCCGTTGAGCGCAGCGGCGAGCGCCACCACGTCGAGGCATCCGGCGGCGTCACGGGCCAAGATTTTCGGTTGCGCTCGGCCGATCCCCAGCATGCCCAGCGCCTTGGTTGCGCTGGCGTGCAGGTAGCCGCTCGCGAACACCGGCACCGATGGCAGTCCGACAAAGCCTTCTACATCGATGTCCACTGAATGCTTCAATCCCCACCACCGGCGCGCCGCCGCCAGGCCGACAAAGTTCGATGCGGTTGCTCCCGTGGTCAGCACCCCGCTCCAGTCAGAAGGAATCCCGAACAAGTCCTTGAGCCAGTCGAGACTGATCTGCTCGAGGCGCGAGGCAAACGGCGAGCCGATCCAGTTGAAAGCGTGCTGGTCCAGGGCTGAAGCGAGCCAGTCGGCTGCGAGGGCCGCGTGCGTAACCCCGCCGGTGACGTAATGGAAGTAGTGCGGCCCTGCTGAACGGGTGGCCCCGTCCACTGACGCGGCGATCAGCTCCGACATCGCCTGGAGTGATCCCACTCCTTCCGCAGGGAGAATAGACGGGGGCTCTGCGCTGCCCGGCGGGCGAGCCAGCGCCGTATCAATCGCGCCCAGGTATGCCTCCGCCTCCCGCTCCACCAGGCGGAGCACCACGTTCAGCTCACCGCGATCGTCGATGGGATCAGTCACGGCCGTAATCTACAGCCCTCCTCTAGCGCGAGACCCTGTAGACGGCGTACTCGCCGTTGTCGAAAACCAAGGTGCCGTGCTCGTCCCAGTAGGCGCGGCTTGCTCCGAGAGGTAGCTCCTGCGGGCCGATCATCACGTAGTCGACGCCGTATTTGCGCACCAGCTCGGACGTCGACGGATCGCCGATGAGGATCCGTTTGTCGTCATCTCCCTTCTGGACGTAGTCCGGCAGTCCATAGGTCCACAGCCATCCCGGATAACCGATCAGCACTCGCCGTCCTGCCAGGGTCGGGATGGGGCTGTTGTGCTCAGGAGCGACGACGAAGACTGCATCGGGGCTGGTGTGTCCGCGGACCCAACCGGCGACCTCGAGCCCGCGCATGTCTGTGAACTGAACCGCGCTCACGGTGTAATCCGACGCACGGGCGAGGTCAAGCGCCCCCGCCAGCACGAGCACGGCCAGCAGCGCCGTCGCGACGATCCTCGAGCCCAGGCCTCGCTGAAACATCCGCGAGAGCACGCCTCCCACAACGATGCTGCCGAGCAGCGCCCAGAAGACGAAGAACTTCGTGTTGTCCCAGTCCCAGGGCTGCAGCACGATGACGTTGGGGACGAGAAACCACAGCCACATCGGGGCGAACCAGGTCACAAACCCGGTCTGGAACCAGCTGCGCAAGAAGTGCGCGGCGACCAGCAGCGGAATGAGGGCAGACGTGTTCTTCACCCAGAACCACACCAAGTCGCGTCCGAACCAGATCGCACCGTCGCGCTGCCAGTCCAGGTAGGAAAGCCAGCCCAGCTCGAGACAGTAACCGCGCAGGCTTACGCCGTCCCCGCACATGCTCAGATTGGCCGGCGGCCACATCCAGAGGAGGATCGGCACCCCAATCGCAAGGGCAGGGATGAAAAATGCGAGCCACTGGATCCGGCGGGTGAACAGAGCCCAGAAAACCGAGAGGGCGACCACGGTGCCGAATGCGTGCACGTGGAACACGGGCATCACGCCGGCGACGACGCCCGCGAACAGAAAGGGTCGCGCCCTTGAGCCGCCTCTTGAGGCGACCCAGAGGATCACCAGCAGGATCAAGGTCAGGCTGAACCCGAACAGAGTCGAGCGCTGCGGCACGAGGTACGCCAGCACGGGGTTCAGCCACTGGAAGTTCAGGTCGCGGTTGAGCGTGTACTCGCGGGGCAGGTGGACGAGCGCGGCAAGACCGCCGTGCTGGATGTCGCCCAGCAAGAAATAGAAGCCCAGGCCGCCGCTCAAAAGGAACACGAACACCGCGATCGCCGCGGCGGCGCGGCCGCCGGCGAATCGCTGCGCTGCGAGATAAAGCACAGCTGGGAATGCCAATCCGAGCAGGCCGCTGGTCATCACGAGAGCTGAGGTCAACGAGCTGCCCAGCGGGACCAGGCAGGCGGCAAAGAAATCGATCATGAACGGATAGCCGAGGCGATGCCCCGGGTCGATCGGATACTCGGGCGGGAAGTTGTGGCCGTAGGCGAACGAGCCGGTGAAGCTGAGATGCGCAGCCCAGTCGCCCCAGATGTTCACGTAGCCGGCGAACAGGCCACCTGGCGTGTACACGTAGGCCTGGTGCAGGAAGTGGACGGTCCACACGCCGCACACCAGTACCACCGCGGCGAGCGGCCACGGATGGCCGGGCGAACGGAGCGGCGCCAGCCAGCGCATCCGCGCGTCGGCGATCTCCGCTCTCATCAGTTTTCCATGCCGGGCGACCGCGCCTGCGGCCACGACGAGCACGAGGCCCAAGGCCAGCAGGGCCATCCACGCAGTTACATCCCGAGCAAGAAGTGCGAGTGCGAAGGCCAGGCCCGCCACAGCCGTCGCGCCGAGCACAGCTCCGAACGCGATGCGCTCCTCGAGGAGAAGGGGAACGCCGATCAGATACGTGAGGCCGAACCCGGCCACCACGCATGCCGCGAGGAATGCTGCTGCCGCTAGTTCCAACAGAAGAGCTGCGGCTGGCTGGGCAGCAGGTCATAGCGGCAGTTGGCGAACCATGTCTTCGGACCCCAAGGCGGAGTGTCCGGCCCCAGGAAGTAAGCCGGTCCGGAGATGGGAAGGCCCGTCCACACAGGATAGAAGTAGAAAAAGAACAGCACGGCGAGCCCGAGGTGGTTGGCGACAAGGATCCGGCGGCCCCGTGGCTCCAGCTGTTGAGCCAGGTGCGCGAGCACGAAAGCGAGGGCCAGGATCATGAAGACCAGTCCGCCAAACATGTGGTACATGAAAATCACCCGGCTGATCTGAGACCAGGGCAGGTACTGCGTGATGAAACCGAGCAGGATCACCGTAGCCGGGAAGCTGCGATGCCGGACGATGAAGTAAGGCAGAGACGCCACGCAAGGCAGGCTCGTCCACCAGATCCACGGGTTTCCGAGGTCCGCCATTCGCGAGACAAGCTCCTTGCCCGTCCAGTGGTCGAGCCCGAGGTTGGTGTATTCCGCGTAATACAGCACCGGTCGCGAGAGAAGCGGCCAGGACCACCACGGCGAGCCGTATGGATGCGTGGCCTTCAGCGTGGCGTGATAGTTGAACGACTGCCTCTGATACTCGATCAGGTCCGCCAGGTTGTGGAACTGGCCGCGAGCGAAGAACGGGTACCACGACTCGACGTAAATCACGGCGGGGATCGCCACCAGCGCGATCAGGGCGACCACGAGATAAGCGGGCAAGCGCGCGCCTCCGGGAATTCCGGGACCATCGCCTCTCCCCCATGACCATGTCGGGTTTCCAATTGGTCCGACGTGGAAGTCGACGTGGCGACGGATCGCTCGCATGACGAGGAGGAACACGATGCTCGCAAACGCAGCGAGGACGATCCACTTCGACGCGATGCCGATCCCGAGCACCACGCCGAGCGCAACCATCGAGACGAGCGAAGACAGTGGCGCGCGGCTCTGGATGTGTACCAGGTAGAGGAAGTACGAAAGCAGAATGAAGAAGATCGGAAAGATGTCGATCATCCCGATCCTTGACTGGATGAAGAACATTCCGTCGAAGCAGACCAGCGTCGCAGCCGCGATCGCGAACAACCGGTAAGGCCAGAGCCGGCGCGCGAGCAGGTAGATCATCGGGACGCACAGGATCCCGAAGATGCACGCAGCGATCCGCCAGCCGAACGTGTTGAACCCGAGATCGAGGTAGTCGCCCGAAGCGCCCTCGAAGTGGGCGCGGTACCAGCCATAACCCCACTCGCCGGCTCCGATGAACAGCTTGGCGAGCGGCGGTTCGGGGTCGAAGTAATTCAGGTGCGTCCCCGATGGCGTCTGGCAGTCAACCGTCGTGGGATGACACAGCTCGATGCCTTTGAAGTCGTAATAGGCGTCGACTGGGAAATAGATCTCGTCGAAGACCTGGCCATTGGGCGGCGACAACACCTTGTTCGCGTCGGGGTACCCGCGGTTGAAGGGGTAGGCAAGTCCGCACAACGTGCCTGGATCGCCCTGGGCGTTGATCGGGGTGTTCGGCACACAGTTTGTGATCGCCGGCCCTTGGAACGGGTGAACGAAAAAGTCGGGCATGATCGGGCTGTAGAAGCGGAGGACGAACGCGACCGACGTAAGCGCGAGCAGCGCGATGAGATCCCAGCGATCGAAATATTTCCCGTCGCCCCTGGGCTTGGCTGTCTGCGGCGCTTCGAGCTGCTCGGCGGGGCTCCCGTTCACCGCCGCCGTTTGCGGCGCTGCTTGCCGCCCTGGTTCTGTCCCAGGTGCAGCGGCAGGCGTGAGCTGATCTCCCAGGCGACGGCATCAGCGTCCAGCACCGGGAGGGCGATGGTGTCCTCGTACATGATTCGGCGGCCAAGTACTTTCTTGATCTCAGCCATGTCCTCTTCCGCGCCGCGCAGGCGCACGAAGAGTGCGGGCTTCTCCATCAGGGGTTTCATCATCGGCGCGACCATGCGACTGCGGCGGTCCTGAAACGCAAGCTTCAACGGCTGCACCCGCACACCGCGGATGCGGTCGTAGTCGATCAGCACGCTCGACCTCAGCGTGCCGACCTTCACACCTGCGTCAAGCGCCTCCACGTAGCTTCGCCGCTTGTACAGCAGGAAGGCCCCGCCCAGCAGAAGGCCGCTCGGGATGTACAGGAGCCAGATCACGTTTGCCGATTTCGCGATCTGGCCCTGATAGATCAAAAGTATCGTCATGACCAGGCCGACCGCGATCAAAAAGCCGGCGAAAAATCTCTGCTGTCGCCACAGCTGGTCGGCGTACAGGATCGGCTGCCGGGCGCGGCCGGACGGCGCTTCGGTGCTCAAGGCCTACTGATTATCGGGTTTGGCCCAGTCTCGACTCCTGGTCACGGCTTCGCGCCACCG
>DASQAU010000075.1:0-1820 GCA_035635595.1 Candidatus Eiseniibacteriota bacterium | reverse complement strand
GCCCGGGCTGGCGCGCAACAGTGCCTCTACCATGCGGGCCGCCGCCTCGATCAGATGCTCACAGTTGTCGATGACCAGCAGGAGCTTCTTGGTGCCGAGCGCACCCGCAACACCTTCGCGTGACGCGGTGCCTGCAATGTGCGTGAGGCCGAGCGCGCTCGCCACGGTAGCCGGGACCAGCTCAGGACTGGACACGGGGCCGAGCTCGGCGACGAATACGCCATCGGGAAATCTCGGCAGAAGGTGCCTCGCGACTTCCAGGGCCAGTCGCGTCTTGCCGATGCCGCCGGCTCCGATCAGGCTGATCAGCCGATGCTCGGTGACCACGGCCGCGACTTCGTTGAGCTCGGCCTCCCGACCGATCAGTTCAGAAACTGCCTCCGGAAGATTCGTCATCCGCGAGGAGGGAGAAGGGGCAGCGGCCGCGGCGGTGTGGATCTCACCCGCGAACTGATAGCCACGCCCGGCCACCGTTCGGATGAGATGGCGATCGGCGCCAAATACCTTTCGGAGCACAGCAATTTGAGCGGGTAGGTTGTTTTCCTCCACGACGCGGCCCGGCCACACGAGGCTCATGAGCTGGTCTTTGTCGAGCACCGTGCCGCGCGCGTCAATGAGGGCCATCAGCGTATCGAACGCCCGACCGCCCAGCTCGATCGGTCGGCCATCCGCCAGCAGCTCGCGACGATGGCGGACGACCTTGAACCGGCCAAATTCGATTGTTACAGGAACTTCAGGTAGCCCTGGCATGCTGTCGGGATTGTAGCCCCGCGCTTCAAGACTTTGATAACGATTCACGCCGGGACAAAGACTCGGACGAGGCGTTCTCACACAAGGGAGCCTCAGCGCATCGACGTCAGCAGAGCTTTTGCTGCGACCAGATCCACAGTGGCGAAGCCCTCGGTGAAGCGGTGGTAGACAGGCTCGAGCAGCTTACGCGCCTGGCTCACTCGTCGCTGTCCGTGCCAGAGTCGAGCGAGACTCATCGCCGCCCGCAACTCCCAGGCGAGAGCGTCCTGCCGTCGCGCCACGTCCAATGCCTGAAGGAAACATTGCTCGGCAGCCGCGGCGTCAGCCGGCGCTCGCCTGTGGAGAAGCAGTTCGCCCTTCGTGCGGAGCAACTCGGCGAGGTACCATCCCGCTTCCGTCTGCTCCGCGCGCGCCAGCCCCTTGTCGACCACAACCAGCCCCTCGGCAATCTGGCCGGCACCGGCGAGACCCGCAGCGAGCTCGGCAAGGAGCAGGCTCATGTGGTGATGAATGGCCGGCTCAGGCAGTCTCTCGAGGCCGGACTGGAGCAGTTGCGCGCCCGCGCCATGCTCCCCTCGCTTGATGAGCACGACCCCCTTGAAGCACTGCGCCCAGACGTTCCAGATCTCCAATCCGTTCCTGGTCGCGACGTCGGACGCCACGCTGACGTGGTCGTCGGCGGTCGCGAGGTCGCCGACATACAGCGCGATCGGGCACGCCGCGATGAGCAGCGAGTACAGGAACGAGAGCACGTGATCCTTGGTCCGGACATAATCGACGAGACTCTCGGTGAGCCGCCTTGCCTGATCCCCAAATCCCTGCAGCCAGAGGACGCGCGCATAGTAGCAATCGAGCAGCACTCGCTGGTCGTATTGATAGAGGATGATGTGCGACGGCCGGGCCGTCGCGCGGCGCGAGCGAACCAGCGGCTCGAGGTGTCGTCGCGCTCCAGGCTGGTCTCCCAGAATGTGCAGCGCAAGGCCGATGAGTCGGTTGCCGATCGGCACATCGGAACGATCCGCCGTCTCGGCTGCCACGGTGCCGAACTTCTCGGCGAGACTGAGGGCGAC
>DASQAU010000074.1:0-5429 GCA_035635595.1 Candidatus Eiseniibacteriota bacterium | reverse complement strand
AGACGCGCCGCTCGTAGCGGTTCCGTTCCCACTCCGTCACGGTTTCCTGCCAGGCCTTGAGCTCCCACCTGCGGGAGGTTGCGTAGTAGTCGCTGAAACTGTCGCCGAGCGCGCGCCGCAGCACGGCGTCATGTTCGAATGCGCGAAGCGACGCCTCCACTGACGCGGGCAGGGCCGCCAGGTCCGATCGCGAGTAAGCGTCTCCTTCGACAGGTTCTGGCGGCGTGGCGCGCCGGCGCAATCCGTCGGCGGCCGAGACGGTGATCGCGGCCAGCGCCAGGTATGGATTGGCGTCTGCCCCCGGCCGCCGGCACTCGAAACGGCAGAGCTCGGGCCGGTCCGAACGAATGGCGCGCACCGCGCATGAGCGGTTGTCGACTCCCCAGCTGACATTTGTCGGCGCAAACCAGCCCGGGACGAGCCGCTTGTAAGAGTTGATCGTCGGGTTCAGGAGCAAGGAGGCGGCCGGCAGGTGTTCCAGGACGCCTGCGATCGCAGAGGCCATCGCGTCGCCGGCGCCCGCGAACGCGTTGGCGCCGTCACGCCAGCACGAGAAGTGGACGTGTCCGCTCGACCCCTCTTCGCCCGCAGCGGTTTTAGCCAGGAAGCTGGCGCTCATGCCCATGGAATGGGCCACCTCTTTGACCGCGAACTTGGTGTAAGCAGCGTCGTCTGCCGCCTGCAGCGCGGGGCGTGCCGCCAGGTTCAGCTCGATCAGCCCGGGCGCAGCCTCCGTGTGGACAGCGGTGAGCTCGACCCCCAGATCTTCGAGCGCAGGACGCAAGGCGCTGACAAAGGTGTCGAGCGCCGCGACCTCGCCGGCGCTGTAGCTGATCCCGCTGGTGACCGGGCGGCCCTCCGCATCTCTCAGCCGCACCTCGTACTCGATCGCCGCCGTCACTTCATAACCGACCTCGAGCATCCCGGAGAGACCGCCGCGCAGGACTTCTCGCGAGGCGAGATCGCAACGACTTCCGTCGGGCCAGCTTGGCGTGCCGAGGCACACCCTCCAGCCTGGTCGCCACCGCATGTCGTGCAGCGTCGACGGTTCCGGGTGGACCACCAGGTCGGCCGCTCCGGAGCGGATGCCGAACTTCTCGTAATCGGTGATCGGCGTGTCCGTCGGGTCCAGGGCGAGGAGCAGATCAGTCATCACGGTGCCGTGGCGCAGCGCGGCCTCGAAAGCGTCGGGACGCAGGGCCTTGCCGCGCAGCGAGCCGTTGACGTCCGGAATGACGAGCAGCACGAACTCGACGTGCTCGCTCGACCTCAGCCCGACCGCAGTTGGGGCGGTGTCGAGCTCGCGCGCGGGCGCGCCCGTCCGGCTCATTGCGCGACCAGAGACCTGGACACGTCCGCCAGGGCTTCCGAGAGACGCTGCACCATCAGGTCGAGCTCCTCGTCGGTGCTCGTGAACGCCGGCGCGAGGAGGACTTCGTCGCCGGCGTATCCGTCTCGGGTCGAATGCGTCGCGCTGACCAGCAGCCCGTGCTCGAGCGCCGCGTCTTCCACCCGTTCGTCCGCGTGCATGTCATCCGGTAGGTCGACGAGGTCGACGCCCAGCAGGAAACCACGACCGCGCACCTCCGCCACGAGCGCGTTGCCATCGAGCGCAGACCGCAAATCGGCGAGCAGGCGCGGTCCGCGTTGGCGCACCCGCTCGATCAGGCGGCGGCTGACAAGCGAGTCGAGCACCGCCAGCCCCGTGGCGCATGAGATCGGCGCGCCGTCCCAGGTGTGCCCGAGGTCGAAGAATCTCGATCCTTTGTCCACCGCGTCGTAAACATGCTGCTTGCAGAGCATCGCGCTGATCGGAGCGTAGCCTGCGCCGAGGCCTTTGCCGGTGGTCACGATGTCCGGCTCGATGGGCAGCTGCTGGTAAGCGAACCAGCTGCCTGTGCGTCCAATCCCGGTGACGACCTCGTCGAAGCAGACAAGAAACCCGTGCTTCTTGCGGCGGTCGTCCAGTCCGCGCCAGAACTTCTCGGGCGGCGAATACGCCGGAAGCGCGGCCCCGCTGACCGGCTCACAGAAGAACGCGGCCACGTTCTCCGGGCCGGCTTCCTCCAGCCTTTCGTCCAGCTCGCGCAGTGCGGCTTCACCGGTTGGATCAAAGCGCCAGGTCGAAGGCGCGATGTGCAGGTGCGGCGAGAGATATTGCGTGTACGGGTCCTGGAGCGTATGGGTGCGCCCAGTGAGCGCAAGCGTCGCCATCGTCGAGCCGTGGTACGCCTGCGCCGGGGAGATCACCCTCCAGCGATCAGGCTCTCCGCGGTCGACGTGATATGCCCGCACCAGTCGAAGGGCAGTCTCGTTGGCCTCCGATCCGCTCGAGGCGAAGCGGACGCGGGCCATCTCGGGTGCGGCCACCGCGATCAACCGTTCAGCGAGCAGCTCCTGTGGCTCGTTGGTGAAATGGTCCATGTAGAAGTAAGCGATCTTCTCCGCCTGTCGCCTGCCCGCCTCGATGATGCCCAGAGCGCCGTGGCCGAGTGATGTGACCATGGCGCCGCCAGAGCAAGCGTCGAGGATCTTGTCTCCCCTGGTCGTGTACAGCCACACCCCCTCGCCGCGCTCGATGTTGGGGTAATCGAGGTCGAGAAAGCGTGGAAACGTGCTCGTCTGGGCGGCCGCGATCCGGGCGCTGATCATGTCTGGCGGCCTCTCACGATCTCGTCGCGGAAGCGGTCGAACAGCCTCCACGTCAACCGCCTCGATTCCTCCGCGCGCCCGTGCGTCTCGGCCAGCAATCCTTGCGGGTCGACTCCCTCGGCCTCGAGCTCGTGCGGGTATACGCGCACCCACTCGTCCATGATCTCGGGGGTCACCTCGGGATGAAACTGGAGCCCGAGGCTCCGCCCCGCGACGAACGCTTGAGGCCCTACGTCGGTCTCCGCAATGACCTTTGCGCCGGGCGGGGCGGTGAAGGTGTCGAAGTGCCACTGGAACCACGGTCCCGAGCTGACCAGGCCTGGATCGTTGGTGCGCACGGGAAGCCAGCCGATCTCCGACTGCTCGGACCGATAGAGGCGACTTCCAAGCACGCGGGCGAGCATCTGCCCGCCGAAACAAAGGCCGAGGATTGGAACGTCCGACTCCAGGGCCTGCTGGAGGAGCTGCACCTCGCGCGGCACAAACGGGATCGAGTCGTCAAAAGCCGCGAATTCCGAACCCAGCGACACGATGAGGTCGTAGTCCCGCAGGTTCACCGGCCTGTCGTCTTCGTCGATGCGAAGGGTTTCGATTTGCCCCGACTGCTCCTCCAGCCAGCTTGTCATCAGCCCGGGAGGCGTGGCGGCTTCGTGCTGCAGGATCAGGGAACGAGGCTTCCAGGGCGCCGTCATGGGAGCCGGCCCTCTATCGCTTGGGCCACATTGCGAATCGTCTCGGCAAATCGCGCCACCATCTGGGTCAGCTCCTCATCGGACGTCGTGAAGGGAGGCGCGAAAAGCGTCTGGTCGCCCGCATAGCCGTCCCGCGTGGGCATGGTCGAGTAGACGATCAGCCCCAGGTCCATCGCCATGAGGTCGACCCGCCGGGCGACTCCCAGCTCAGGTGGCAGGAACGACCTGCCATCGCGCGGGTCCACATACTCGACGCCGAGAAGAAAGCCGTGCCCACGCACTTCGCGCACCAGGGGAATGCCCGCGAGCGCGGCCGCAAGCTCATCTCTCAAGCGTGGTCCCTTCTCGCGCACCCGCTCGATCAGCCTTTCGCTCCGCAGCACGTCGAGCACCTTCAAGCCCACAGCGCAGGACAGAGGGGCGCCATCCCACGTATGACCGAGGGTGAACCTTCGTGACCCCCTGGCGAAGGCCTGGTAAACATGGTCGGCGCACAGCACAGCCCCGATGGCGGCATAACCGGCGCCGAGCCCCTTGGCTGTCGCGATGATGTCCGGCACCAGGGGCAGCCCCTCGGCTGCGAACCACTGACCGGTGCGTCCGAGCCCGGTGACCACCTCGTCGTAGCAGATCAGAAACCCGTGCCTGTCGCGCCGCTCGGCGAGCCCCTTCCAGAATCGATCAGGCGGGGAGTAAGCCGGAAGCGCAGCCGCTGTGATGGGCTCGCAGAAGTAGGCCGATACGTTCTCAGACCCGGCCTCCTCGAGCACCTGGTCGAGGGCGGCAAGCGCTGCCTCCCCGCTCGGGTCAAACCGCCATGTGCTTGGTGGGATGTGAAGGTGAGCCGGCATGTATGGGCCGAACGGACGCTGCAAGCCGGGCCGTCCGGTGAGCCCAAGGGTGGCCATGGTCGGACCGTGATAGGCCTGGGCCGGAGAGATCACCTGCCAGCGCCTGGTGTCGCCTCGCTCGACGTGAAAGCTGCGCGCCATCTGGATCGCCGTCTCGTTGGATTCAGCCCCACCCGTAGTGAACCGGACGCGGGTCATTCCCGGCGGCGCCACCTCGATCAGCTCGGCCGCCAGCTGCTCGCGCGGCGGGTTGGTCAGCCGCTCGTTGTGCACGTATGAGAGCTGACGCGCCTGCGTGGCGGTCGCGGCGATGATGTCCATGCGCCCGTGGCCGAGTGTGGCGGCCATCGAGCCGCCGCTCATCGCGTCGAGGTAGCGCTTGCCGGATGAATCCTCCACCCAGGCTCCGTCACCGCGGACGACAACCGGATAACGGCGGTCGAGCTCGAGCGGAAAGACGCGCGTGGCGTCGCTGGCGACGAGTGCGTCAGGCACTTTCGAACACGGGCTTGAGGGCGAAGTACACGTCGCGGTACCGACGGTACGCCTCGTCGTAGATCTGGGCGTTCGCTGCGTCAGGTACGTGTTCTTCCGGCCTGTACTGGACGAACGCGGTTGCGGCTGATGCGATATCTGGCAGCACACCCGAGCCGACCGCGGCCAGGATCGCGGCGCCGGTGGCGGTCGTCTCCACGTTCTGCGGCACGCGCACCGGAAGACCCGTGACGTCAGCTTTGATCTGCCGCCACAGAGCGCCCTTCGCGCCTCCGCCGACGATCGTGAGGCGGCGCACCTCAAGGCCGGCGTTCTTCATCGCGTCCAGGATGTCCCTCAGCGCAAAGGCGCTGCCTTCGAGCAGAGCGCGCGTCAGGTGAGCCTTGGTGTGGGCGAGCGTCAGGCCGTAAAAAACTCCACGCGCCGCGCCGTTCCACTCCGGCGCCATCGCGCCCTGCATGCACGGGAGGAACAGGGCGCCCTCCGCGCCAGGGTCGACGCTTGCGGCAGGCCCGCTGAGGAGGTCATACGCGTCGCCCTCACCTCGGCCTTCCGCCTCGCGCTCGACCGGGCAGAACTGGTCCCGCCACCAACGAATGTTACCTCCCGATACAAACCCAGGGTTCTCGAGCAGCCAGCTGTCGGGGTCGCCGTGCGGGTGGCACTCGACCAGCATGGTCTGGTCCTCCCGCGGCGTCGCCGAAACGGCGCACACGGGTTCGGCGGTCCCGACCACGTC
>DASQAU010000073.1:0-3693 GCA_035635595.1 Candidatus Eiseniibacteriota bacterium | reverse complement strand
CGGCGCGAGACTTGGAAGCGCTGGGAGCGAGGCGCACCAATGGAGCTTTGGCAGCTGGACGTGGTGCACGGGTTCGCCCTCGCTGACGGCACCGCCGCGAAGGCGCTGACCGGCCTCGACGACCACTCCAGGTTCTGCGTCTCGGCTCGACTCATGCTCAGGGAGCGCACACAGGCGGTGTGCGACAGCTTCAGTTCGGCCTTGCGCGAGTACGGGGTGCCGGCCCAGGTCCTGACCGACAACGGCAAGGTCTTCACCGGACGCTTTGCGCAGCCCCCAGTCGAAGTCCTATTCGACCGCATCTGCCGCGAGAACGGCGTCGACCACATCCTCACCGCGCCTCGCTCGCCGACCACGACCGGCAAGATCGAGCGCTTTCATCGCACCCTCCGTGATGAGTTCAACACCCGGCAGGTGTTCCGGAATCTGAAGATGGCACAGGAGGCTCTCGATGAGTGGGTGACCTACTACAACACTCAGCGACCGCACCAGGCGCTCGAGGATGCGCCTCCCGAGAGCCGGTTCCAGAGCAGTCGGGACAACCCACGTGCGCTCGCACGAGCGTCGGAGCGCAACGGCGAGCAATGGGTCTCGCGCCGAGTAGCACCCAACGGCATCGTGTGCGTCGACTCCCAGCACATCAGCGTGGGCAAGAACTATGGCGGCAGCACCTGCGACGTCCTGGTCACAGAGGGACTGTTTCAGTTCTGGGTCGGCAACGAGCTCCTCAGGACGGTGGCTCGGACAACGCCCGGAGGTGAGATCCGTAAGAAGCACGCCGAGCGCAAGGCGCCACTGTGAACAATTCAGGATTGGAGATGTCGCAGACCTGCCGAACTAGTTTCGTCGCAGACGTCCCGAAGGTCGACATCGGCACCAGTTGGCCTCGTTCGAACGGGAGGAGCCTCGCAAGACTTGATACCAACGATGGTGGTGCCTGACTGGACTCGAGGTTCGGCAAGTGAACGTAATGGGAGCGCTGTTCGTAGCTGGAGGCGCCTTCGAAGGTGCACTTCTCTTGGCTTCGATCGCCTTCGGATTGAAATGGGGCTCATATAGACCCGCTCCCGCGGCGTTCATCGCCTTGCTTGTCGTCGGCGCCGTCGCTGTGGCCGCAACAGCCGGCCTCGGGAGGGGAATGTGGCGGACCAACGTCGCGCGCAGGTCCTCCCTCGAAACGTCTCCGGCGTCCGGGCCGACCGTGGTCGAGGCGCGTGCGGCCCTGGCGCTCATCTTGGGCATCGCGGCTGTCGTACTAATTTGGCCACTTGGAATACTGCTAGGCCCGGCGGCTTTCTGGTTCGGGATAGCCGCAGTCCGACGCATCAATGCAGCGGCGGACAGACTCGTTGGCCGGGGCCGTGCCCAGGTTGGGGTCGTCATGGGCGCTTCTGTCTGCGGTGTGTATCTCTCTGTGGTGGTAGCTGAGGTCGTGGCGATCTTCATGTTCGGCGCGCCAATACCAGCTGCACCCTGATGAAGCAGTGGTGTCGAGTTTACGTAAGCCTATGGATAGGATTGAAATGTGACGTACCAGGCGACCCCCGCCGAAATCATCAGGTTGTTTGGCCAATGGGAGCAAGCTGCTGCGCGTAGTCCCAACCCAAGGGTGTCGATTGCAGCTCCCCTGATGCCTCCCACCATCGAAGAAGCGGAGGCTCTTCTCCCGCGCCTCCGCGGGATCTACGAAGAGGTGGAGAACAATGATGTTGACTGGCACGGGCGTCCAATCGGTGATCAGGATCAGGCAGCGATGGGCCAGCTTTGGGAGGAATGGCGGGACGAAAAGCTAGACGTCTGGAACGGTTACAGAGAGGTCTGGACCGGGCCAGATCCCTGATCAACGCTGGTCTGAGCCCCCCTGTCCGGGCGCTGCCCGCGCGCCTGGCTTTTGTGAAGTACGAGCCCCCCGACTGAGCCAGCGGAACGGCGCGTCGAGGATGACCAGAAGCGCAATTCCGACGAGTGCTGCCCAGGCGATGTACCACGGCCATGGGCCCAGCAGGTCTAGCAGGCTGCCGCTCGCCGGTTTGCTGCGCAGGTACATGTAATTCGAGCCGGTGGCTGCGTCGACGGCACCGACCACGAGCACATAAGCGATCGTGATCGCAAGGACTCGGAGGAGTGAATCGCGGCGCGGCCACTGGCCCAGACCGACCACCAGGAAAAGTGCGGCCGTCACGATGCCGCCGTGCGCGACGTAGTACTGGAAGAACGGAAAGCTGGGGAAATGCTGCGGAAGGTCGGGCGTGATCACGGCCTGCATCGTGCCGGCAAGACCCCAGAAGTAAGTCACCTCGACGAGCAGCTGCGTCCTGAGCAGCAGCGCAAGCGCGGCAATGAATATGGCGGCGTCGCAGAGCTGCAGTGGAAGCGCGGTGGCAAGCTCGGCCTCTCCGGCGCCGGTCGCAGCGAGGTAGATCCACCATCCGACTTCGGCCGCGACCAGGATCACCGCCAGAGCTCGAGCGGCCATGTTGGTCCAATCGCCTGGCCGGAGCCTTGCGGCGGCCACCAGCGCGGCCGCGACGGCCGCGATAGTCGCCAAGGCGCCGACATGTTCAGCGGCGAGCACGCCGCATACTAACCGGCCGTGGGGAAGCCGCGGCCGTTTCGATTTGGCATCCAGGAGCATCGCGCTTCCAGCGCCAAGGAGTGGCGCGACAAGGCGCGACTCGTGGAGTCACTCGGATATTCGACACTCAACCTCCCCGATCACTTCGGCGACCAGCTCGGGCCGATCGCAGCGCTGATGTCGGCCGCGGATGCGACCACCACCCTTCGCGTCGGCTCGCTCGTGTTCGACAACGACTACCGCCATCCAGTGGTGCTCGCCAAAGAAGCGGCGACGCTCGATCTGCTGTCCGACGGTCGGCTCGACTTCGGGTTGGGGGCGGGCTGGTTGGCGTCGGACTATGAACAAACGGGGATTCCGTACGACCCGCCTGGCCTCCGCATCGAGCGCATGACCGAGGCGCTGACGATCATCAAGAGCTTTTTCGCCGGCGAGAGCGTCTCGTTCTCCGGAAAGCACTACCAAGTCGATGGGCTCGAGGCTTCGCCCTCGGCCGTCCAGAAGCCTCACCCGCCGATCGTTCTCGGTGGTGGCGGCCGGCGAATGCTGAGGCTGGCAGCGAAGGAGGCCGACATCGTGAGCGTGAACTACAAGCTGGACGAGGGCAAGGTCAACCGGAAGCTGGTTCGCACCGGCTTTGCGGAGGCGACCGACGAGAAGCTGGCGTGGATCAAGGAGGCCGCGGGCGATCGGCTTTCGGAGATCGAGCTGAGCGTCACCATCTTTGTCGCAAACGTGACGGATGACCGCGAGGTAGTGGCGGGTGCGATGGCGGCGGGCCTGGGGGCTGAACCAACGGAGGTGCTCGAGATGCCGCATTTCTTGATCGGGACGATTGAGCAGATCGTCGAGGACCTTGTCGCGAGGCGGGAGCGCTTTGGGATCTCATATATCGTCGTGCCCGGGGAGACCGCCGAATCGTTGGCGCCGGTGGTTGAGCGACTGACGGGTAAATGAACTCGTCCTGTAGATTTGGGGGCGATGGCCACCACTGAGCAGGTCGCGCTCAAGGGCCCGAACGAGGGGCGCTCGGCCGAGGTTCTGACCCCTGAGGCCCTCGCGTTCGTGGGCCGTTTGCAGCGCGAATTCGGAGCTCGACGCCTGGAGCTGCTGCGGAA
>DASQAU010000072.1:0-12395 GCA_035635595.1 Candidatus Eiseniibacteriota bacterium | reverse complement strand
TCCGAGCGAGCGCCCAAATGATCAAGCGATGCCAGGGTCAGGCAGCGCTGCCCAACACTCCCAATCTTGCATTGATATGACGACGGCGCAATTGACCGGCGACCGAGGTTAGTGCGGTCTCGAGCACGGCGCTCCACTGGCTTGGATTCATCAGATTCGAACCCATAGCCGCCAGGTCCCTTGCCGTCGGTTCGACAACGACGACGTCGATGCCTCGATGCATGAGCGCGTCTGCCTGCTGGCGGAGTTGGTCCCCGGCTCGGCTGAGCAGTGAATGGATTGCGCGCTGCAGGGGCGCCGACTCGTCGTGGGCGACCCGGGAGGTCATTGCGCTGAAGCAGATGACCACGTCGAGGCCAATGTCCGCGACTAAGTCGAGATTGCACAGAGAATGCAGGCCGCCATCCACGTAGCGACGACCGTTGATGACAACCGGCTCGAAGAAACCAGGGATCGCACACGATGCTGCAACCGCGTCGGCGAGGTCTGCTTCTGGCGCGCCGGTCTCGCCAAATACAACTCTCTTTCCGGACGCATAGTCGGTCGCGACGATCCGGCAGTGCGGATGCGCTGACCAACCACGTGAAGCGGCTTGTCGGACCGTTCGCAGTATGGGATCGGGAGAGACTCGACCTGCGGGCGCGATGCCGCTCATCGTCTGCAGCAATGACCAAGGGCTGGGGGTTTGGAGGAGACCGGCAAGAGCTAGGCGCCACGACCCCAGCGGAGCGTGGGGCAGCCAATGCTCCGACCGATAAGAAGACTCAAGGGTGAGCTCGTTCAGAATCCACCGGCCGCGAGGTGACCGGCTGACATCGGCTGGTGGCAGTAGGCGGGTAGGTGACACTCCTGCCGCGAGCAGTGCGGCGAACAAGGCTCCGGCCGAGGTGCCGACCAGGTAGTCAGCGTCGCGGGGGTCCCAGCCGCTAACGCGGTTAAGCGCGGCCAGGGCGCCGACCATCCAGGCGCCGCCCAGGACTCCTCCGGCGCCCAGGACGATGCCCACCCGCGGCCGCCGGCGCACGTGACGTTGGCGCCGTTCCCGTACCGGGGTCGAGGCTCGGATCACCTTTCCCTTCGGCCCCAACCTACTGACCCAAGAGGCGCAGGGGAATGGGCGAATCGAACCCCTAAGTGCCATCCGACTCACTGCGCCGCGGCCGCAGTCCCAAGCCAATCCAGGGCACCCACGCTTGTGCGCACATGACGCGACAATGGAGGCGACGTGCACGGTTCGACAGGGCGCGATTTTGGTCGGATCTCAGCTGAGCACGCGACCACCTTCATCGGCATCATGTCGATGCTGCACAGCGAGTCGACCGCGCCCGCATTCGGGCGGCTGCTGAAAAAGAGCCTCCAGCCGGACGACTACGTACTGCTCGCGCACCTGTTCGAAGAGATCAGCGTGCTCGTGCTGCACCACCTCATCCCAGAGGCCCTCCTCTTCGATGCGTTCGCTTTCGACCTTTATTGGGATGAGCTGCGAGAAGACATCCTTTCGCTCAGGCGACAGACCGGGAATGAGAAGTTCTGCGAGAACTTCGAGATCGCATCAGACCGGGCTCGCGAATATCGGAACGACCGTCCGCCAAAACGGCGATGGCACCACAAGTCCGAGGGTGAAGGGCCTGGGGATCCTCCAGGCGGTGTGGGCCCCCGACCGCCTGGACCGGCTCCGGCGCCTCTCGAAGATGACCCGCGCATGTCAAACCCCTCTCGCCACGAGCCGGCGAGCCGCCGGAGGTCCTGAACCGCGCCGGCCTGCAACCAAAGGGGCAGTTCCTGCATCAAACAGGCAGGAACATGCTTGCTGCAGTGATGGAACAGCGACCAAAGCTCATGGTGAGCGCAGCGGCAGGCGATTCAGACTCGTTTGCTGTCCTCATCGAGCCGCTGCTCGATCCTGCGTACCGGCTCGCCGCTGTGATGCTTGCTGATCGATCGGCCGCCGAGGACGCGGTCCAGGAGGCTTCGATCAAGGCCTGGCGCAAGTTCCGACAGCTGCGCGGCGACCTGAAATCGCTGCGGCCCTGGTTTCTCTCCATCGTCGCAAACGAGTGCCGCATGTCCAGGCGCCAGCGCTGGTGGTCGGTGATCAAAGTGGCCGACGTTCCGTCATCACAGACGAGTGCGGAAGCTGGAGCCACCTCCGACCTTCATCAGGCCTTGCTGATGCTGAGCCCGGAGGAACGGCTGCCGCTGGTGCTGCACTTCTACCTCGATCTGCCGCTGGACGAGGTTGCGCGAGCGCTGCAGGTGTCTCCGTCGGCCGCCAAATCTCGCATCTACCGCGCCGCCAAAAGGCTGCGGTCCGACCTCACCCTCGAGGAGGTTTTCTAGAGTGAGCAACGAGAACTTCCGCCGCGAGCTGGGTCACGTCTTCGACGAAGTGGCCGGCTCACCGAGCGCCGCGCTGCCCGACCGGGTGCGATCGTCGCTCGCCGTGGTCCCGGAGCAGAGGGGACCTTTCTGGATCGCAGGGGTTGCAGCCGCCGTCATTGCGGCTGTCATCATCGGCGTCCTGTTCGTGGCGAACCCGCTGAACCGTCCTGCCAACTCGGTCGGACCTGGGGTCGGGTCGAGCCCGACTCCAAGCGCCTCACCGTCGCCGGCTGCGAGTCCGAGCGCATCGCCCACCTCCGACTCGACCTTGCCGCCATTCGTGTGCGCCTCGACGGCGCCCATCACCTCGGCGCAGGCCCCGGCGGCTGCCTTCATCGACGACCTCAGGACCGGAACGCACCCCGGATACGATCGACTGACGGTCCAGTTTCAGAACGGATTGCCGGCAAGCATCGAGCTGCGCCCGCAGTCGGGGGCCACTTTTACCAACTCGCCCAAGGGCGACCAGGTGACGCTGATGGGCAAGAACGGGATCCTCGTGATCCTGCACGGCGCCGACGTGCACACCAGCTACAGCGGGTCCACCGACATCAAAACCGGATACGCGACCCTGGTCGAGGTTCGGCGCATGGAGGATTTCGAGGGGGTCGTCCAGCTTGGCCTGGGCGTGTCAGGCGCCGCGTGCTATCGCGCGTTCGTTCTGACCAACCCGGCCCGCCTGGTCATCGACATCCAGGCGTCCTAGCGTTTGGAGGTCGAGCTGGAGACAGCGACCAGTGGATGCTGACGGGCCAGCTCAGCCTGTCTCCCGCGGTGGTATTCCCAATCCGGCGCGGCTCCGAAGAGTTGGCTGTCTGAGCTGAGACGGAGTCGCGCGAGCGTGCCCAGCGCGCGCACTCCGTCGAGCCAGGTGAGCTTCTTGCCCTCCTCACGTCCTCGTGCGTAGTAGTGAATCGGGACTTCGTGGATTCTATAGCCGAGTCTCAGGATTCGAGCCGTGATGTCCGGCTCGATATCGAAGCGCGTTCCCTTCAGGGACAACCGCCTCCACAAATCAGACCGGAGCACCTTGTAACCGGTCTCCATGTCCGAGATGTAGCAGTCGAACAGCAGGTTGGTCGCCAGGGTGACCGCCTTGTTTCCCATCACGAACCAGAAGCTGAAGGCAGTCTGCCCGGCGAAACCGCGCGTGCCGTAGACAGCGTCGGCGCGACCCTCTCGTAGCGGGCTGAGAAGGCGCGGATAGTCGCGAGGGTCGTACTCCAGGTCTGCATCCTGGACGAGCGCGAATGGCATTTGGAGCTCGGCAACCGCACGTCGCAGCGCCGCTCCCTTGCCCTGGTTGGTCTGCTGCCGGAGCGCGCGCACACGCTTGTCGCTCTTGGTCATCCGGCTCAGGATCTCCCAGGTTCGGTCCGTGGAGCCGTCATCGACCGCGATCACCTCACCGACCTCGGGCTGCTCCAGGACATGTCCGAGGATGATCTCCAATGTCCGCTCCTCGTTGAAGACGGGCATCATCACCGAGAGCACCGCTTGGTTGGTCATCGGGGGTCAACTTTAATGGCACCCCCCCGGAAGGTCGCTTGCGGGGAGGCCGTAGAGTGATGCGGACCTATCGAGCACTGAAGGAGACCGCTTATGTCCACCCTCGCCTTCGACCCGGAAGAGACAACGCATTGGGAGCAGACCCGCCCGCGAACGATCAAGCCCGAGCAGTGGGCGAAGTTCGAAGGCTATGCCGGGGAAATCTTCCAGGCGTTTGGGATGGACCTGGACACCGCCGGCACCAAAGCAACACCGACTCGATTCCTGCGCGCGCTGTTTGAGGCGACCTCGGGCTACGAAGGCGACCCCAAGCTCCTCACCGCGTTTCCGACCGAGTGTCACGGCGGACCCGATTGCACCATCAGCCAGGTGATCGAGGGCCCGATCGAGTTCTTTTCGCTCTGCGAGCACCACGCGCTTCCGTTCCACGGCCACGCGTACATCGCCTATATCGCACACGAGGAGATCATCGGGATCTCCAAGCTGACGCGGCTGGTTCGCGTGTTCGCCCGACGGTTCACCGTCCAGGAGCGTGTTGGCGTGGAGATCGCGGACGAGCTGGTGCGGGTGCTCGAACCACACGGAGTCGCGGTTCACCTCAACGCCGTGCACCTGTGCACCCAGATGAGAGGTGTGCGCGAGGGCCACTCGCGAACGTTGACGTCGTTCTGGCGGGGCAACTACGAGACTGACCCTCAGCTCAGGACCGAATTCCTTCAGGCGGTCAATCACACTTCTCACTGATGGGGCTCGAGCCGTTCCAGGTCCTCTACGAGGCAGACCTGCCTGCCTATAAGCTCCCTGCGGATCTGCACCACGTGTATGGCCGCCTGGGATTTCCAACCCCGGTGATTTACTCGAACTTCGTGGCGTCGCTGGATGGCGTCGTTACGCTCGGATCGAAACCGTCGGCCGGCTCGATCATCAGCGGCAAATATCCCGCCGACCGTTTCCTGATGGGGCTGCTGCGCGCGTGCGCCGACGCTGTGGTGATCGGGGCCGGCACGCTGCGCGCGACTCCAGGCCATCTCTGGACACCGGCCCATGTCTATCCAGACCTGGCCACCGAGTTCATTTCGCTTCGCAGCGCGCTCGGCCGGGCCACTGAGCCTCAGCTCGTTGTCATCACCGCAAAGGGCGACATCGACGCCGCCCATCCTGCCCTGGTCAAGGGGGCGCTCGTCCTGACGACCGACGATGGCGCAAGAGTCATCAGTCGCAGGCTCCCTTCGACCTGTGAGGTGATCGCGATGGGGAAGGGGGCGACGGTAGACCTGCGAGAGGCGGTCGCTGCTCTGCGTGCGCGAGAGCTCGAGGTCCTCCTCACTGAGGGCGGCCCGCACCTGATGGGTCAGCTGATCGATAGCGGCTTGTTAGAGGAGCTCTTTCTCACCATTTCGCCGGTTGTCGCCGGTCGAGGCGCGGAGAAGAGGTTGGGAATGGTCGATGGGGTCGAGCTGCTGCCGAAGCTCGGCGTCTGGAGCGCTCTGCTGAGCGCTAGGCGCCACGGCGACTATCTGTTTCTGCGCTATCGAACGCCTGTGCGCGTAGCGCGCGTTTGATCGCGTCCTGGGATTCGAGAAGCGCGCGCCGCACCGGTCCGGGCAGGTCGCGCGCAAGCGCGGCATCGGTGGCGTCGACGACCTCCTGGTTGATGACGGCCCGCGGATACATCCACTCGACGATCCGGATCGCGGCCTCGGAGTCGTATCGTGCCCAGATCGCATCCAGGCTATCAAAGTAGGGCCTCACAAAGGCCTCGAGCAGTTCCAGCTGATCCACCCGGTGGAACCCTCCGGCGATCGCCCGCTTCATCGCCACCGACAGCGATTCGTCTGAGACCACGGCCTCCCATGCCGCTCCTTTGGCCATGGCGTGTGGCCGCGCCGCCCGTGCAGCGGCCGCGGCCTTGTGCCCCTCATCACTCGGGTCGCGATCGAGCTCGGCCCGGATCAGCTCTTCGCCCGCTGTGCCGATGGTGACGAGCGTGTCAATGACCCTCCAGCGGACCTCGAAATCCATCGCAAGGCCCGCAACTCTAGTCGTGGCGTCGAGCAACCCGCGCAGAAATCCGATGTCGGGCTCGGACCTGGCCGCTGCGATGAACGCGTTCGCCCACAGGAGCTGCACATCGCTGCCCGGCTCAGCGCTTTCCACGCGTGCACGCGCTGCTCGAGCGAGCTGCTCCCGGACCTGAGGACGGTGGCCGGGTTCGCTGAAATTCGCGATGCAGGCTGCGGCCTGACCGATGAGCGATGAGAGGTTCGGTGCGTCGACCTCGGCGTCCAGGTTGTTGATCGAGATCGCGACATAGTCGCGGGCACGCAGCTCAGCGTCGCGTGTCATGTCCCAGATCGCTCCCCACGCGACCGCCCGCGCGAGAAGGTCGTCGATGTCACGCAAATGGTGGGTCAGAGTGTTCAGCGAGCGCGGGTCCAATCTCACCTTCGCGTAGGTGAGATCGCCGTCATTAAGCAGCAATAGGTCGGGCTGGGCTTCTCCGCCCAGCTGCGGCACCTCTGTGGCGGCTCCGTCCACGTCGAGCTCGACCGCCTTGCGGCGCTTGAGGCTTGTCCCGACGAGGTCGAACAGCCCGATCCGCTGCCGGTGCGGCCGCAGCGTCGGGTGGCCGGCTGGAGCCGTCTGCAGCACCGACGCCGACACGATGCGACCGCCGCGTACCTGGAGAGAAGGCACGAGCGTGTTCACACCTGCCGCCTCGAGCCAGACGCTGGACCAGGACTTCAGGTCGCGACCGGACGCCTTCTCCAGCGCAGCGAGGAAGTCACCAAGGTCGGTGTTTCCGAAGGCGTGCTCCTTGAAGTACGCCGACACGCCATTGAAGAAAGCTGTGTGTCCCACCCACGCAACCAGCTGTTTCAGCGCCGCGGCGCCCTTGTTGTAAGTGATGCGGTCGAGGTTGAGGGTGATCGATTCGACGTCCGGGATGTCCGCGACAATCGGGTGCGTGGTGGGGAGCTGGTCCTGCCGAAGCGCCCCCGCCTTGGACGCGGTCGCGAAGTCCACCCAGGCGGTCTTGAATCGCGTCGCGTCTGCGCATGCCAGGTAGCCCATGTACTCGGCTAAGCTCTCGTTGAGCCACAGGTCGTCCCACCATCTCATCGTCACCAGGTCGCCGAACCACATGTGGGCCATCTCGTGGAGAACGGTGTCCGCGCGATCCAGGCGTTCGGCTTCTGTCACTTTGGAGCGATAGAGCCTCTTTTCGTGGAACGTCACGCACCCCGCGTTCTCCATCGCTCCCCCGCTGAACTCGGGCACGAAGAGCTGGTCGTACTTGCCGAACGGATACGCGTATCCGAATCGCTTCTCGAAAAAGTCCAGCCCTTGCTTGGTGATCTCGAAGATCTCGGCGGGATCGAGGTGCTCAGCGAGCGACTGGCGGCAGTAAAGCCCCAAGGGGATGTTGCGGTGATGATCGCGCACCGCGTGGTACGGCCCGGCAACGATCGCTGTGATATACGTCGGCATCAGAGGGGTGATGGGAAACGCCCACGTGTCGGCCCCTGACCCGCCCCCCGTGTTGGAAACTACGACCCAGTCCTTTGGCGCTTTCACGGTAAAGGCGAAAGTTGCCTTGAGGTCAGGCTGGTCGAAGCATGCGTAGCCGCGGTAGGTGTGATGCTCCGCAAACTGGCTGTGCAGGTACGTGCGGCCGTCCACCGGATCGCGGAACCAATTGACCCCCGCGCCGTCTCGCGAATAGGCGCCGGTCGCGCGGACGGTGACCGAGTTCTCGGCTGCCAGTCCATCGAGCTGCAGCCGGCCGCCCTCCAACCGGTTCGCCAACCGACGGCCGTTCAGCTCCGCGGCGTGAACCGCCGGCCCATCGAACTCGATGAAGGTGCTGCTCCCCGGCAGGCGGCAGTCGAACGTGACTGTGGAATGGGATTCGAACGACTCGTCGCCGGTGGTGAAGTCCAGGCGCACGTCGTAGTGCTTGACTGAGATCAGGCCGGACCGCTCGCGCGCCTCGCGGCGCGTCAGGTTGTTATGTATGGACCTAGTGTCTTACGTCTTAGGCGCAGCTGGTCGTCGAGCCGAGCAGCAGGGCCGGTGAGGCGGCCACGGCCGGCGTCGTCGACACTGCAACCAGGGCGCCCGACTTGACGCCCGTAGGCAGCGTCACGTTCTTGTCCAGGATCACCAGGGTATAGCCAGGAGGCGTGAAGGGATTGGGGCCTGGCAGGTCTGTCGTCACGCCGGTGCAGCGATCGAAGAACTTGAGGCTGAAACCGACCGCTGTTCTCTGCGGGGACGAGAAGGCGATCGCCACCTCGACATGGCATGCGGCGCCAAGGTCGCAGCTGGTGGCTGTTTCGGGCGGCTGGCCCGAGATATTGCAGGGTGTCGAAGGCGAGCAGTATTGCAGGCTCTTGACGGGGTCTGCGGACACCGGCGCGTAAGTCGGGACTGCGCGGGGGCCGCCCTGAGCGCTGGGGGTCGCGTTGGGGCTGGTCCTGGGTGAGGTTGTGGCTCCGGGGCTGGGCGACGTTTGGCCGACGGGACCGCTGTTGGAGTTGTTGCGGGCGAGGATGATCCCTCCAGCCGTTCCCAGCAACAGGATAAGCACCACGGCGATGATCGCTGGAACCAGCCAGGATGGCCGGTTTGACGTCCCTCCGCCGGCAGGCCGGCGCGCCACGGTCGGCTTGCGGGCGGGGGCGCTGATCGGAGCGCGCAGGGGTGGCGCTTCTGGAGGCGGCGCAACCGGAGCCGCCGGGCTCATTTCGGCGGCCGGCGCGGCTCCTCCGGGCTTCCAGACCGGAGTTTCCATGGGTGTCCATGTCTGCTGTGCAGGTTCTGGCGCCGGCCGAGCGGGCGGCGCGGGCGGCGGGGCTGCCGGAGGTGCCGCCATGGGCGGATTCGTGCTGCTCGCGGCGGGTGCGGCCGACTCGAATGAGGATCGGGTCAGCGGCACGAAAGGAGGCGGGGCAGGTGGAGCCTCTTCCTGCGCCGGCGCTGGAGGATTCGTGGTCGTGGCCGCGGCAGCGGGCGTCTCGTAGGACGGCGCCCTGGGCGGCGCCTCAGACCAGGTTGGCACCGGGCTCGGCGTTGGTTCCTGCTCCGGCGGCGCCGGGGCGGGAGCGGGCGGCTCTGGTGGCGCGGTGAACGTCGGCGCCGGGATCGCGGGATATGTCTGCATCGCCCGCGGCGGAGCGTCGTACGAGACCGGCGCCCGGATTGGAGTCTCGTCTCGCGGCACCGGCGGCACGTAAGGCGTCGGGATGGGGGCCGGAGGTGGGGCGGGGGCGGGAGGAGGGGGAGCCGGAGCGGCTGCCTGTTCCTTGGGCAGGAACGGCGTCACGCTGGGCATCTCGCGGCCACCGGCACGGAGCGCGAGCTCGGATTGAGCCGCGACCATGCGGTCCGGCGCGAGCATCGCCGAGGCCATCTCGCGGAGCGCTGCCTGCGCGCGGTCCGCCGCCGGCCCCATCGCTCCGCTCGCCATCGAGCGCATCGTCACCACGAGCCCGGGAGGAATGTTGGGCGGCGCGGGCGCGCCGGCCGGGTCGACGCCGAAAGCGGCGCAGACGGCCATGCCGCATGAGCGCACGTCAGCGCGCAGATCGCTCTGGGCAGGTGCACCGCGCACCGCCGCGGCGGGATGTCCGGCCAGCCGCACCTCACCGTTCCCGGTGACTCGAATTGCACTCGCGCCGAAGCCTCCCATCGCGACGCCGGCCTCGTGAAGGGCCGCCACGCCCGAGAGCACTGCTGTTCCAAGCGCCGCTGCGGCCGGCGGTGTCAGCGGACCGCGCGAGAGGATCGTGCTGAGCGGTGTGCCCTCGTTCGGCTCGACGGCGACCCAGATGCCGTTGGGGTCGGTGCCCCAGGCCAGCACGGGTGAGAGCGCCGGATGCCTGTGATCGGCGAGCCTCTGGATGCGTGGGATCGCCGCTGCGGCCTCGGCCCCAGGTACAGGAATCTCGTGGATCACCGCCGGCTTGCCGTTCTTGAGCACGGCCTTCCATCCCTGGCCCGCGCCAGGCGCCACGAGTTCGATCAGCCTTGGCTTCGGCTCGCTCTCCGCCATTACGGGTGCATGGTACCTTTACGGACCGTGGCATACGTCATCGTGCAGCCATGTATCGGGGTCAAGGACGCCTCATGTGTGGAGGTGTGTCCCGTGGACTGCATCCACACTGACGATGCTGCGGACATGTACTACATCGACCCCGATGAGTGCATCGATTGCGGCGCTTGCGTCGACCCGTGCCCCGTGGACGCGATCTTCCCCGAGGACGAGGTTCCGGAGCAGTGGCGCAACTTCATCACGATCAACGCCGACTACTTCAAAAACCGGCAGTAGAGGCGGGGTGGGGCGGCACTCGGTAACCCTGGTTCCAGGGGACGGCGTCGGACCTGAGATCTGCGACGCCACGGTTCGAGTCCTCGAAGCCACCGGCGTCGAATTCGACTGGGACGTCCAGAAAGCCGGCGAAAGCGCCATCGCGGAGTTCGGTACGCCGCTCCCTGAACACGTGCTCGCCTCGATTCGGAAGAACAAGGTCGCTCTCAAAGGTCCTATAACGACGCCGGTCGGCAGCGGGTTTCGAAGCGTCAATGTGGCGCTGCGCCAGGAGCTCGACCTTTACGCCCTCGTGCGCCCGGTCAAGGCCTACAAGGGCGCGCGCAACCTGCGTGACGACCTCGACTTCGTCATCGTGCGCGAGAACACCGAGGACATCTACGCCGGGCTCGAGTTCGAGCGCGGTACACCCGACTGCGCCCGCATGATCACCGAGATTTCAGGTTTGCTTAAGAAAAAGATCCGGCCTGACAGCGGGCTGTCGATCAAGCCGATCTCGGTGAGCGGCTCAGAGCGCATCGTGCAGTTCGCTTTCGACTATGCACGCAAGAACAAGCGCCGCAAGGTCACCGCCGTGCACAAAGCGAACATCATGAAGCACACTGACGGGCTGTTCCTGGCCGTGGCCCGCCAGGTCGCCGAGAGAAATTCCGACATCGAGTTCGAGGACAGGATCGTCGACAACATGTGCATGCAACTGGTGCTCAGGCCGAAGGAGTACGACATCCTCTGCTGCCCGAACCTGTACGGCGACATCATCTCCGACCTCGGAGCGGGCATGATCGGCGGGCTTGGGCTGGCGCCCGGCGCCAATATCGGAACCAACGGCGCCGTCTTCGAGGCGACGCACGGCAGCGCCCCGAAGTACACCGGTCAGAACAAGGTCAACCCGATGGCGGTGATGCTTTCCGCCGTCCTGATGCTCCGCCACCTCGACGAGCAGGACGCCGCGAACGCGATGGAAGGCGCGATCGCGCAGGTGATCGCCGACGGTAAGAACGTGACGTACGACCTGAAGGAGAAGCGCAACGATCCGACTTCGGTCGGCACGAGCCAGGTGGCGGACGCGGTCATCGCGCAGCTGAAAGCAGGAGCTTGAAGAAGGCCTCCGAAGACGTCGCGCAGCTCCGCCGGCTGTGGGAGGAGCATGTTCACCGGCCCTTCCCGGACGCCAGCAGCGACCCGAGGCTGCAGGAGGTCGCCCTGTACTCGTCCTGGCTCGGCAGCATCGTCGAGGTGGCGCTCCCGAAGGGCGCCCTCGAGCCGAAGCACGCTGAGATGCTGAAGACGCGCCGGGCCGAGGGGAACCAGGTCCTTTTCCAGGCTGGCGGGGAGCTCGGGGAGCCGGTGAGGTCTTATGTCGCCCGGCTGATCGCAATCGAGGGCCTGCTGGCACAATTGCCGGTCAAATGACAAAGATCCCTTCCCCCCTTGGGGGGAAGTCGGCGCGCAGCGCCGGATGGGGGGGAGGAGGCGCTGGCATTGCGCTGGTGGCAATTCTCACCGCCTGCAGCAGCGGCGCGGTGCCGCTGACCGGCAGCACCGCGGCATCGAGCGTCAGAGCCCTGGTCTCGGCTCCGGACTTCGCCGACCAGCCAAACTTCGCCTTTCGCACGGGCCGCCCGCCGGCGCTGAGCTTGCAGGAGCTCTTCCACCCGACCTACAACGTCCCGGTCGACCCGACGAAGATCCGCACTCTGCTGGTGACCGGCGACATCATCCCCGCCCGCGGCGTGAACTATTTCGCCACGGTGAAGAAGGACTTCCTGTGGCCCTTCCGGCCGACGGCGGACTACACGAAGAACGCCGACATCACGTATATCAGCCTCGAATCGCCGCTCTTCGCGGGCTGCCCGGTGAGCGCAGCGTCGAGCTTCACGTTCTGCGGTGACGCACGCTTTATCAGCGGGCTGACCCTCATGGGGGCGGACGTCGCGAACCTCGCGAACAACCACCTCACGAACTACGGCGCAGAGGGTGTCACGGCGACGGACAAGCTGTTGAAGGACCACGGCATCCTCTCGTCGGGGCTCGGTCCTGTCGCAGTGATCGACGTCCGCGGCATCAAGTTCGGGTTCATCGGCTTCAACGGCGTCGGCAGGGCGATCGACCAGGTCGCGCTGAAGGCCGGCATAGCTCGCGCGCGCCAGCTCGCCGACATCGTCGTGGT
>DASQAU010000071.1:0-8916 GCA_035635595.1 Candidatus Eiseniibacteriota bacterium | reverse complement strand
GCCTGGATCGACGTGGGCGCCCGGCTTCCTTCGGCCTGCATCGGCGTTGCCTTGGAAGACTGCGCTCCGCAGGCGACCGATCCGCAGGGACAAGGAACCTCCGCGATCCGGGACTTCGAGCAGAACTACCTCGATATCGTGCTGAAGGACCCCTGAGCGATCACGGCGGCAGCGATCCACGCATCCGCGCGTGGAACCGCCGCCGGAAGAACCAGTACAGCCCGAACGCCACCAGACAGGAAGGACGGATAAGCGAACTTCTGTCACCTCGCCCTTCTCCCGCCTCGTCGCCACCAGCCTAGCAGAGCGCACCTTCGCGGCGTCCCATCAGAGATGGCGTCACCCGCCCTGCTCCGCCGGCCAATCACAGGTACAGCGTCCACTGCACCACCAGCGACTTGAACGAGGGGTTCGCCAACGAGTTGGTGAAGGCCCGCCTGGGTCCGCCGGGCGTGGCAGGATCGAGGGATGCGGGGACGTAGCCGGCGGTGGAAGAGGTGATGCTCGACGGGCCGTACGACGACAGGCCATGGTTGTCGCCGAACTCGACGTTGAGGTGATTGGCGTTCTTGTTGAAGAAGAGGCCCACGCCTGCCTTGAAGTTCCGGCTGTTCGCGCTCTCCACGTTCGCGTTGCAGGCGGCGAGTTGGGCGGGCGTCACGCCGCTCGCGTCGCAGCCGGAGGACTGGAAGTAGTCGTAGGCGACGTACGGCGCGATGAAGCCGAATCGGTAACCAACCGCTCCTGAAAAGCCCGTGCCCGTGTTCGCGCTTCCCGAGCCGTTGCGGTTCAGATACAGGGTGGCGTCGACCACCAACTCGGCGCCCTCTCCCTGTGGAAGGTTCAGGTACACCCCTGTGGTCCACAGCTTCTGATCGGTGAGGCTGCCGAACCCGTTCCGGAGCGCCAGCGACTGATAGCTGAAGGCTCCACTCACGCTGAGGACGGGAGTCGTTGCCCACCGGTAGGCGTTGTAGAGCCAGGTTCCTTCCTCGCTCCCGATGACGTCGAGATTGACGAAGGCGCCGAAGCCGGGATTTTGCTTCGGCGTGATGCAGCCGGCGCCTCCTGTCGCGCAGGTCCCCGCCGGCTGCGAGGCCGGCGAATATCCGGTGTGGACCATCGCCCTGAAGCCGACCCTCTTGTCGAACGCCCACCCTCTCACCTGCGCGCCCAGGTCACGAAAAGCGACGTAGGGATTGTTGGGGAACCGGAATGCGTCGACCTGAAGGTCCGCGGTGATGAGGTTCACCGGCGTGGTGTAGTAGTGGCGGGAGATGGGGATGTAGAGCAGGCCCGCGTCCAGGTAGACGACCGTGCCACCGTCGATCCCCGTCGGCGCCCACCCGACCCACGCGTCCTGCACATCGTATCGCCCGCTGGTGTTTCCGTACTTCCCGAAGTTGGGGTTGTCGATCTGGAAGAACCAGCTGAAGCTCTTCTGGATGTTGCCGCCGGCGTAGAATCGGGCGCGGCGCAACAAGAAGTCGTAGCGCCAGTTGTTCCCGTCCGGCGTGCCGGCCTCGGTGGTCAGGAACTGGGGCTGCATTGTAAAACCCAGGTTCAGCGTGAAATCCTGCGTCGGCAGCGGCACGCTGATCGCGTATGACGCAGCGGGCGCCAGAAGCAGCGCAACACCCAGGACGACCGACGTGACACGTCTCATGGAGACCCTCACAATCCGGCTTCGGTTCCGCCTGGGAACTGCCATTGCAGCAGCCGCGCCAACCGGCCCGCGCGGTCTTCTCCTCGGGTGACGCATGGAACCTGTCCCTCGCGTCGACACGTTGTTCGCGGGCGGATCGCCGAGCTGATCCGTTCTTGAACGGTGCGTTCCGGTTGCTTCATTGCTCGGCCTTGGCCTGCCGCCCCATCACTTCGCGGTACCAGCGCGGATGGCGCAGCCGGGCCGCCGTTGTACTTCCCCACGTCGGAGTCTTCGTTGCGGTACTGGAAGTACTCGAGCATGCCCCTGGGCGTGATGAAATGCCGATCCGCCGGAGTGAGCGTCATCTGCGAAACCCACTGGATGAACATTAGCACCGAGGCCGCGGCGAAGGCGACCCCCATCCACGGATGCAGCACCCGGCAGACGTGCAATCCACCGAACAGGTTCCCCAGGAAACCGAGATACGGGGTCCAGATGGGCAGCCCGGACCGGTTCGCAAACATGCGCAGATTCTTGACAGGTGTCGGCGTGCGATCACCGCAGCCGTTCGGATCGCCGAAGCGGCATCCGCGGCTGGCGGTTGCGCTGGCGCGGCCCCCTCGGGCAGTCCATTCGCTTCAGACGCTAGCAGGAGCCATCCATGGCTGCGGAATTGCCGCTCTGCGCTCTGTCCGGGTTTCCGGCCTCGAGCGCCTCCCACTCCGCTCTCCAGTTTCCGTCGCGGGCCGGGTTCTGCCGGTCCTTGTAATCCGGGCTATCCGGATTGCCCGCCTCCAGCACCTGCCACTCCGCGCTCGTGTCTCCACCCCCGAGGTTCGGCCTGTCCTTGTAATCGAGGCTTTCCGGGTTTCCCACCTCGGCAGCATTGATCTCGTCGTTCGTCGGCGAGTGCGGTTTTACCGCGGCCGCATTCGGGCCGTTGCACATCGCGGCGGAATCCTGCGTCGCGTTGGACTGCGGCGCGGCTGGAGCCACGTTGAGCAACATCGTCACTGCAAACATCTTCCACAGCATGTTTTTCTCCTCTTCTCGTTGCGCACATCTCGAATGACCTCTGCGCGGCGGGGTTGGTTCATGGTTTCGAAGCAGCAGGGACCTCTTCGTTCAGCCGGCTATTCCTCGCCTCCAGCCAGCGATCGACGGAGAGCGGACTGGATCCGCCCAGCGCGAGGGTCGCGATCGCGACCAGGTAGAGGAGATCCAACTCGTATCCGATGGGCCCGAACTGGGCGCCGGCCGCGCTCAGGGCCTGCAGCCGGATCGACAAGAACCCATAGCGAACATGAACTCCGAACATGGCGGTGGCTATCATCGCCGCGAGCGGAAGGCTGAGCGGGACGACGAATGCGCCCAGCATCATCAGGATTCCGCCGGCGAATTCGACGAGCGACGTCGCCCAGGCGGTGAAGAACGGAGCCGGAACTCCCAACGCGATGAGGATCGGGGCGAAGGTTGCGGGACCTCGAGCGAGCTTCGCGTAGCCGTGGGCGGCGAAGCCGAACCCGACCATCAGCCTCAGCGGCAAGAGCGCCCAGTTGCCTTGGGCAATTTGCTTTCGCTGGCCTGCTACCCACTGTCCGATCGTCATGCCGTCATGTGCGATCGCTCGGACGATCCGGTTACAGGTCCGCGATTGAGGCCATTGGGAGTCAATGGAGCCCCGCCGAATACCCACCCGCAAAGTGTCACCGGGTCCGGCAGCTTCATCTCGCTTGCTCCTGCGGGAGGGTCGCTTTGGCGGTCTGGGAGCGGATGTGCATGGGCCGCACACCTTGCAGTAGTCGCACCACACAATCTGCGCGCCTTCTACGGGAGTGCGTTCCGTCGTCGTACCGAGGCGACCTCCGGGGTCCGCGTTGCGCCGGTGCGCGCGGGCTCCATCGCGGATGCGTCCCCGGCAGGGACAACTCTGTCCCTCGCGGGGACAGCGCCGCGACCCCGTAACACGCCGACTCGGCCTCGTGGACCCGCGACCGAGTCGAGGAGCACGTACGCGCGCACGGGCGGGCGCGGCGGAAACTGGCACGACGGCTGCACGATCGTCACGCATGGAAAGCCAGACGATCTCATCCTCACGACCCTGCAAGGAGCCGCCCCAGTGTCCCCGAAACTGATCCTTTCCCTCGTCATTCCCCTCGCGATGTCCCTCTACGCCGCCTCGACTGCGCTCGCGCAGTCGAGCTCCTCGAACGAGGCGGGCCCACAAGCCAGCAACCCGGCGGAATCGGACGCGCAGACGAAGGAGAGCTCGAAGCAGAAGAAGAAGAAGAAGGGGCCGAAGAAGCACCCGCCGTTGAGCAAGCTCGAGAAGCTGGAGAGGGGCAACCCGAACAGCGTGTATTACAAGTCGCGGAAGAAGAAATCTCCGAATCCGAGCAACGAGCAGATCCAGTCAGCGGAGGAGGCCAATCCGCACAGCGTCGACTACGACATGCGCGCGATCAGCCCCCACAACCCGTCGAACGCCGAGATCAACGCCGCAGAGACGGAAAATCCAGACAGCCTGGACTACGGGAAGGACCCGAAAGAGGTGCTGAAGCAGCATTAGGATGAAGGACAGATAAGGCGATTCCGTTTCCGTTCATCCGCTCGCGAGAGAATTTGCAGCAAACGCGCGCGGCACCCGGGTCCGCCCCCGATCGCTCTGATAAGACATGTTGCGTGAAGAGCGACGTCCCGCGCAACCCCGGAATCGACGTGGTGCGCGGCCTCTCCATCGCGTTGGTGATCGTGCACCACGTCGCGATCCGGATCCCGCTGCGAAAGACCCTGCTCGCGACGGTGTTGCCAGTTCGATTGCTCAATGCCCTGACCTCGAATGGCTACGAAGCAGTTTTCGTCTTCTTCGTCGTTTCCGGCTTTCTCATCACCACGAACGCTCTCGGCCGGTGGGGGCGCCTCGACGCTATCGACCTGCGCGCGTTCTACGTCCGCCGTGCAGCGCGCATCCTCCCCTGTCTGGTCCTCCTCCTGTCGGTGTTGAGCGTGCTCCACGTCGCGGACGTGAGGGACTTCACCATCGTGAACGCTCGGCAGTCGCTTCCGCGCGCGGTGCTCTCGGCGCTGGGGCTGCACCTCAACTGGTACGAAGGCCACACGGGTTGGCTGCCCGGAGCGTGGGACGTGCTTTGGTCGCTCTCGATCGAGGAAGCCTTCTATCTCTGCTTCCCGATCGTCTGTGTCGCTTTGGCAGGGAGGGCGCTGTTCGTGCCGGCCCTGGTCCTTCTCGCTGCGTCGCTGCCTTGGACGCGCGCCGCGCTCGCAGGCAACGAGATCTGGCAGGAGAAGGCTTACCTGCCGGGCATGGCCGCGATCGCGGTCGGCGTGCTCGGCGCACTTCTGGTGAGGCGCCTACGAGCGCCTCGACGTTGGGTGGTGAGGGTGCTCGGTGCGGCTGGCGCGGCCGGGATCGGCTCGGTCTTGATCGTGGAAGACCTGTGGTGGCGGGTCCTCGGCAACGGAACGATGCTCCTCCTCACCGTTTCCGCGGCTGCTCTCGTCGTAGCCTGTCATTGGAGCGCTCGGGATGGTACGGCGCGGTTGGTGCCCGGAACTGCGTGGCTGATGTCGTTCGGGCGCCTCAGCTACGAGTCCTACCTGACGCACATGTTCGTCGTGTTCGGCGTCGTCCGGGTCTTCAGCGCCACCCACGCCGGCCTTGCGCACGGGTATCTTTGGTACCTCCCCGCCCTGGCCGGGTCATGGCTCGCCGGGATGCTCGTCGCCCGCTTCTTCTCGATTCCCTGCGAGAAGGCGCTGCGCGCGCGCTGGTCGAGGGCACCTGCGCGTCAGGCACTCGTGCCGGAACCCTAGGCGCGTCACGGCGGAGGATCGTCCCCGAGAAACTCAGCGCCGCGATGCCCCGGCTCCCTCGCGCGCCTTGGAGAGAGCATCTGTTGCCCGCGATCGATCCGCTTCATGGGGAGGATCGTGCTCAATCCTGCGTCGCCAGGCGCTGCTCCTCCTGCTCGTCGTGCACCTGGAGGGTGCCGGAGTAGCCAGTGGAGAGCGGCGCGAGCAGATCCTGGAAGTGGCACACCTTGGGTCCAATGCCGATTCCGACAGCGTAGATGTCCCCGGGCCTGAGGACGGTGGACGACAACTCGCTGCAGTCGTTCGAATAGATCTGGTGGGGGAGCGCGTCGGCGTTGACGAACTGAAGCACGGTGCCCGACTCGACTGTGAGGACGGGTGCGCTCACTCCATGCTCGTCGATCCGCTCGACCGGCCCTTGCCTCCCGCGGAGCAGGCCCGCGCACGCGCAGAGTGCCGTCAAAGCCGTCACCGCCGCCATCCTCATCGACTTGTGATCCATTGTCCGTTCTCCCTGTGTGTGGATCTCCGCAACGAAAGACTGGACGGCCCGTGGCGACATTCCACTGCACGAAGGGGCGCCGACCTTGGTCATGCGCCCGACGAGTGCAGCGCTCGTGCCAGCACGCCTCCGGCCCAGCGCAACCCGTTTTCGCAGCGTTGTCCCATCGAGCAACAGTGGTTTGTACCCATCGGGTACAAATCGCCCGGCAGCTCCCTGTCGCCGCGTCGGGTCTTCACCCGGCCACCCAGCATCTCGGGAGCCCCGGTGAGCTCCTGGACCTGGGTGACCTTCACCCCCTCGCGCGCGAGCAGCGCGGCGGTTCCGCCGGTCGAGAGGATCTCGGTGCCCAGCGCGCTGAGGCCGCGGGCGAACTCGACGATCCTGGACTTGTCCGACACGGAGAGCAGCGCACGGGTGACGGCCGTGGGCGGCTCATACCAGAGGCGCCAGCCTCGGAGGCCGGCTCCGTCTTCACGGAGTCGGCCAGAGTCATGCCGCGTGCGCGGGCGCCGTCAGTCGTCGTCGCGGGGCGTTCCGAACACGGCGAAGCAGCCGTCCAGGCAGTTCGGGAAGACGTTGTTGGCCGGCAGTGGCACGATCACGTGGTTGTTGTGCGGGTTCGCGGCCACCGAGTGCGCCGTGCCGGGAGCCTTGTTGACGGTCGGGATCACCTGGACCAGCGTCTGGTTCTCGGAGTCGATCACCCCGAGCACCGGGCCGGTCGGGTTGTTGCGGGCCGCCGTGTACCACCGTCCGTCGCCCTCGTTGAACCAGACCTCGTCGGCGCCGCCCACGCCCGCGACGACGCGATCGATGGAGCCAGTCCGCGCGTCCATGATGACCTGCGTAGGCGCGGCGGAGTTCGTGTCCGTGGCGCTCCACGCGTTGCCTGCGGTGTCGAAGACCACGCTGCAGCCGAGGAGGAAATCCTGCCGCGGCCCGAGGCTCAGGCCCGCCGGCTGGCAGTGCTCCACCGGGAAGAAGGTCTCAATCGTACCCCTCGTACTGATCCTCGCGACCGCTCCGTCGGCGCCGGTGCCGCCCGGGCCGTTGATCTCTGGGATCGAGATGTAGAACTTGCCCGTGCCGGGATCCCAGACCGGCTGCTCCGCTCCGTTCGTCGCGTCGAAAGGGGCGCCATGCGCCTTGTCGAACGTGATTCGCTTGAGCACGGTCAACTGTCCCGTCCCCTTGTCGACCTTGATCAAGGTGGCGAAGGGAGGGCTGTCGGCATTGTTCACGGTGAGCAGGAGGCCGTCGTCGGGATCGTAGGCGAGCTCGTCGGCCCGCAGGCCCTCGGCTCCGCCGGTGGAAGTCTCGGAGACGATCTTGTCGGTGCGCAGATCGATGGTGACGACCCGGCTCGGCGCATCGGTCACGAACAGCCAGTGCCCCGAGACGACCACCCCGTTGGGCCCGGCGGTGTCGTTGCTACCGGCGAAACCCTTGAAGCCCCCCTTGTTGATCTGCTTCACGAAGACGTTCCGCTTCGCGTCCACCACGTCGACCGCCTTGTCGGAGCGGTCCGCGAGGTAATAGAGCTGCGTTCCCGCGTCGAGGAAGCTGATGTCGAAGGACCCCAGGTGGTTGGGGTTGTCCTTGGTGTTCGGGATCGGAATCGTGGTGAGGAGCTTGACCGCTCCGCGGCCGCCCTTGCGTTCGCGGCCCTCATGGGCGCGCGCGGATCCGGCGACGAATGCAACCGCGGCAACGATCGCCGAAAGCGCGAGCCAGCATCTGCGCATCATGATCGCACCCCCTGATCTATGTTTTGGACAACCTGGAAGGAGACCTGCTCGAGCGCTTTCCCGCCCCGGGAGCGCTGTAAGCACCCGGCCGGACGAACGTCAATGGACCATGGCCGCTAGGACCATGGCCCGACGGACGATCGCCGTAGAGACCTTCGCCCTGCCGGGCCGGGCCGACGCGATCGAGGAAAGGACTTCCGCTGGTTTGGGAAGGGCGCGAAAACGAGGACGCGCTCGCGCTCCAGATCGACGACCCGGCGGGCGTTCAAGCGCACTGTGAGCGCGCGCTCTCCCCCGCTTCCTGGTCTACGCTCGGGCTGAAGGAGCTAGCCGAGCCAGCCGGTCGGTTCCTGACCATCGACGTGTAGCCGCTCTCGCGCCGAAAGGCGCGAGTGTGCGGCGATTTCACCCGGAGCGTGACTCTGGCTGTCCCCGTGAATACGGGGACAGCCTCCAACCGCGCTCGGTCAGAAGTTCAAGCAGTGGCACTCGATGATGTCGGTCTGGCTCTTCCACATGCCGAACCAGGACTCGTTCGGAACCTTGCCGCAGGCCACCCAGCGTCCATCCAGGCTGGCGATCAGGCTCGGATTCGCCTGGATGTGAAGCTGCGCGGCGATGCAGGTGCCGCTCTCCCCGGGGTGCCAGTTCAGTCTGCTGAGATCCTCGCAGAACGTGTCGCAGCTGACCGTACCGTTGTTCCCGCCATAGCTATGGATCGTGCCGGGAAAAGCGCCGGGTGCACCCTTCGCGCCTTGCGGTCCCTGGGTGCCTTGGATGCCTTGCGGTCCACGATCCCCGGTGAGGCCCTTGTCGCCCTTCAGCCCCGGATCGCCCTTCAAGCCCGGGTCGCCCTTCAAGCCCGGTTCTCCCTTCGGACCCGGTTCACCCTTCGCGCCGGCCTCACCCTGCGGTCCGAGGTCGCCCTTCGGCCCGGGATCCCCCTTCGGCCCCTGCGGTCCAACCGTGCTCTGCTGCTCGGTCGCGGTGGTCCCCTTGTCGCCCGAGCACGCGGCGATCGCGAGCACCAGCGGAATTCCGATTGCGCTCCACAGCTTCTTCATCGCTTCCCCCCTTGGACTTCGGCGCATGTGCGCCTGCGACCGAGGGATTCAGCAACAACCGTGCCCGTCCATTCCTCGCCTCTCGCGCCGCCGCGGCGCTCTTCTCCTCAAAACAGT
>DASQAU010000070.1:0-5109 GCA_035635595.1 Candidatus Eiseniibacteriota bacterium | reverse complement strand
TGACGGCTCGCGGAATCCGCTCACTTTGCGCACGAACTGGCGCGCGGCGGCGCGGATCTCCTCGTCGGTGGCGACTACGTCAGCCTGGCGCAGGGTCTTGATGCTTCGGCACATACGACAACGATAGCGAGCCCGGCGACTAACGGCCCCGATGCGGCGGCAACTCCGGCAAGTCCGGCGGCGCCAACCGGGTCGGATCCAGCCCCGCCCGCTTGAGCATCGCGTCCGCCAACCGCTCATACCGCCTCTCGGCGATATCGCCCACGGGGTCGGCGCTCGCCGACATCAGCTGGCGGAAGCTCAGGGTCGAAACCGCGCGGTAAGCGAGGACCGCGCGGGCCTGGTCGGCCCGGCCTGTCATCGAAGCAATGCGCACAAACGCCAGCGCCGCCCCCGTTTCGCGCATGTCACGCCAGCGCCAGGCCGCATACGGCCCCATGACGAGAAGGATCGGTGGGACGGCCACCAACAAAGCAAGAACGATCGCAAGCTGGAAAACAGCGTCGTGAATCTGGTGACCGGTCGAGACCAGCGAGTCCCCCGAGTACTTGCGCAGCGTGTCGGCCACGTCGAGCAGGAACTGCGTCAGCAATGGGATCCCGCCCGGCACAGCGTTCCGGAACGAAGCGATCCATCCGTTGAATGTTGTCCCCGTGCTTGTGATCGCGTCGGCGATCACCTCCAGCCCCATGATCGTCTGGTAGATCAGCCAGCCCAGGTACGCCCAAGCGATCGTCCAGCCGACGGTCACGGTGTCCGCCAGCACCCGCAGGAAAGCGGGCCAGCGGCGGTCCGGGTAGATCTTGATCATCACCCGGGACGATAAATCACTTCAGATCAATCAGATCCCCCTCTGCTCACGCAATGGCGTACGCAACCTCGACCGTGACCGTCACGTTCAGCTCGCCGACCGGCAGTTGGCTCGAAGCGGAGTCGGCCGCCCGAATCCCGTACATCGGCGACGGATAGCCCGAGGAGGTCACATCGCTGACACGGATCAGCGGTCCGAGGGTGACGCCGGCTGCGCCAGCCATCGCCTTAGCCCGCGCTCGTGCGTCGGCGATGGCGAGAGCCCTCGCCTCCGCCTGGGCGGCCTTCGGGTCTGCCAGGCCAAAGCTGACGCCGACCTGAGTTGCTCCGCCATCCTGGACCAACCCGTCCAGCGTCTTGCCTACGGTGTCGACGTTGCGCCATTTGAGCTGCAGCTGCTCGGACGCCCGATAGCCGGTGACGGTCTGAGCACCGGGCGAGTAAACCGGTCCGATCGAATAGCCCGACGTATTGATGTCCTTGTCGGCTATGCCCAGCGCCTTCGCCCGCGCGATCAGCCTGGCCGCCTTGCTCGCGAGGTCGCTCTGAGCGCCGGAAGCAGTGGTCTGCTGCGACTCCACGCCGACGAATACATACGCGATATCGGGTTTTCTGGAGACGGTCGCGTCACCCGAGGTGATCACACCTGCGTTCAAGGTCGTGCTCGCGGCAGGCACCGCGGCGCTCGTCGACACGAGGATCGGTTGACGCACAGCCGCCACGACAACAAGGGCGACGACTAAAGAACAGCCCGCCGATGTGGCAATCGAGACAAGCACCAGGCGAAGCGAGTGGGGCATTTTCAAAACCTCCATGCGACGCCAACGATGCAGTGCGCAGGCAGGTAACACGGGTGGCGAGCTCGGGTGTTAGGGTGAGCGGCCCATGAACTCCTTTTCGGGCCTCCGATTCATCAAATCCGACACCCTCCCCCAACAGCATCGCTGCTCCGTGCACGGTTGCGGCGGTCATGGTGTCCGGTCAGTGGATCAAGCTGATCAGGCCCATTCCTGTCTCGTTCCGCAGCGTCTGGGGAGTCCAGTGAAGGACTTCGCTTGATCCCGTCGCCTCCGGGCTGGTCGCAAGACGCCAACTGGTTCTGGGACGGCCTCAAGTGGAACGACGCGATCTCCCCCGACGGCAAATATCGTTTCGACGGGCGCGAGTGGCGGAAATTCCACGGGAAACGCAGCCTCATGCCTCCGGAACCACTTCATCCGCTCGCGGCCGAAGGACCTCCGCCTGCTCCGCCGGGGCCGCCGGCGGTCGAGCTGCCCACCTGGGTGGATCAGTCGGAAGTCGAGCGGCTGGAGAAAGAGAAACGGGACCAGGAGGCATTCGCCGCCCACGCCGCGCTGCCGCAGATTCCACTTCCGCCAGAGAGCGACTGGCGGCGCGTCGGCGAGCACATGCAGTTCAGCCATCAGGGTGGGCGGGTCGAATCCTTCTGGGCGGTCGGCGGCACGAGCATCGTGATCTTTCTGGTGCTCTTCCTGTTCTGTTCGCCGGCTGCCTTGATCTTCACGTGGCTGACGGCCTGGAAGATGGATAGCAAGGTCATCGTCACCCTGCTCCTTTTGGCGCCTGGTGTGATCTACCTCATCTTGATTCTGACGGGCACAGTGCCGCCGCCGAGCCCGAGATAGCTTTCAGCGTTGCCGGCGATCAACGAGTAGGCGCAGACTTCGACTGATCCCCACCCACGACCGGCAAGCGAGGAGAAACGCGAATGTTCATGAGCATCAGGCGGTATCGGGTCGGTCACGGCAAGCTCGATGAGGTCGTGCAGATGGTCGATGAAGGGTGGACGGATCAATTGCGCAAAGAGCCGGGGTTTCTCAGCTACCACGTGGTCGCCACCGAGCCCAACGAGCTGGTTTCGATGACGGCCTGCATTGACGAGGAGACGCTGGAGAAGGTCGTCCAGAAAAGCGGCGAGTGGGTGGGCACCCACTTGATGGGCGTCGATATCTCCCTGGTCGATTCACGGCACGGCAAGGTCGTATCGCACCTCGGCTGAAACGCTGTATCAGACCCTCGGTGCCGGCTGCTCACCGCGGAAGATGGCTGCATTCCGGCTAACGAACGTCTCGAAGCTGGTCGGTTGCCATCCGAAGACTTCTTCGATCGTCGGCCAGACTTTGGCCTCCTTGCCCTTTCGTCGCTCGGCGAACAGCTCATCCAGGCCCTCGGCCAGGTAGGGCGGCAGTCCTGCTGCAAGCCGCGCTTTCCTCGCCTCCTCAGGTGGAACGTCGATGTAGCGGATGGACTTTCCCGTGGCCGCGGACAACTTTGCGGCGACGTCGGTCATCGTCAGAGCTTCTGGACCTGTGAGCGGATAGATCTTCCCTTCGTGTCCAGATGTCGTGAGGACTGCAACGGCAACCTCAGCTATGTCGCCGATGTCGATGGATGCGATCCTGGCGTCCGCCATCGGCAAAGCCAAAATGCCCCGACCGACGATGGATGGAACCTGCCGAAAGTAGGACGGCATGAACTCGCCGGCCCGCAGGTGGGTGTACGCCAGTCCTGAAGCCTCGAGCCTCTTCTCGATCTCGGCATGCATCCGAGCGAATCGAAAAGGCGAGTCGAGCTCGGGAATGATCCCCGAGAGCTTGACGACGTGCTTCACACCGGCCTTCCGGGCCTCATCGATAAAAGTGGACTGAACGTCGAGCATCGCGCGATCCGATGACGAGATGAGCATCGCCCGCTCGACTCCCCGAAGGGCCGCGCTGAGAGACTCCGGGCGGGCCATATCGCCTTCCACCACCTCGACTTGGGGCAGCGATGCGAGGGCTTGCGCCTTCTCGAGGCTTCGCACCAGGGCCCGCGATGGGATCCCCCTGGCCGAGAGCCGGCGCACGATCTCGGATCCGTTCAGCCCGGTCGCGCCGGTAACCAGAATCATCGCTGCCCGCTGTTACACGGACAAGGGTTCACCTATTCCCGGTCGGTGAGTTCATCGGCGCTCATCGAGAGGCGGGTTGGCCAGCACGACCGAGGTCTCACGACACCGGAATCCATCTCGGCGTCGAGCTCGCGCGCAGTCATGTATGGCTCATGCCAGCGATCGGCGGGGATCACGCCGCGATACGCCATCGCGGCGGTGTTGACGATGGCGAGGATCGCCGTGCGCTCATCTTCACGACAAAGCCGGACGCTGCTCAAGGTCTCGGTGGCACCGGGCCCGAGCGGTCTACGGAGCTACCAGACGCGGCGCCCAGATCAGGGCGTCCATCCGGCGTGCGAAGTGGAGTGCGAGCGGTGGGCCCTCGAGCCGGAGACCGCTTGCCTGCGCCATCGTGTTGACGGCGATGTCCGCCCGAGCTCGCTGCAGCGGCCATTGTTGGTGATGGATCTCGGCACACGAGAGACCGCGCGGGCCGAGTGCGAACAGGCAGTAACGCTCCGTGAGGAAGTCCTCGAGGGTGCCTGGTCGTGCACGTTCCACGGGCCCGGTCGGGCCGTAGCGCGCCCGGAACTCCGCTGGGGTAGAGCCGCGCTGCGTGCGCTGCGAGCCAAAGGCGATCTCGCCACCGCGTTCGACAAGCTCCATCTCGGCCTCGAAGTAGGGCAGGTTGTACCAGCGACGCGCCGCGAACACGGCCGGGCGGTTCGCGGCGTCGAGGCTGACAAACCACACTCCGCGCTGCTCGCCGCGGCGCACGTACGTACGCACGTTGAGTTCGAGAAAAGCGGAGAGCCCGGGCAGCGGCGGGAGGCCGCGCATATGCACGCCGTTCATACGAAACGGTACGACGCCCAGCCAGGCTCGGCCGTCGAAAAGGTCGAGCTCGAGCCCAGGCGGCAGCTGACGGCGAAGATCGTCCGCGGGCACCTGCCAGTGGGCGAACAGGAGCTGGTGCCACTGCTGGAACATCACCCAATTACCGTGCGGGAGCGGCGCCGACCGGTGAGAGGTCTGGCTGAGGAGCCCGCGGACCGAGGACGGCGGGGCGTCCACGTCCATCGCCGGCAGGATACTCATCGCGCAACCAGTCCGCCAGCAAGCGCATCGTCTCGAATTACCCTGATGCCGTGGGGTGGGTAACGATTCAGGTCCGGACCGAGCGACGCGCGCAACTGTTGGACATCACCGACCACGTGGCGAAGGTGGTCGAGCGTTCGCGGGTGGCCGATGGCATCTGCCACGTTTTCGTGGAGCACACCACCGCAGGCGTGACCATCAATGAGGGAGCAGATCCCGACGTTGCCCACGACATCGAGACAGAGTTGGCAAAGCTCGTCCGCAAGGATTCGGGATATCGGCATGCGGAGGGCAACTCCGACTCACAC
>DASQAU010000069.1:0-4311 GCA_035635595.1 Candidatus Eiseniibacteriota bacterium | reverse complement strand
TCGGGCAGGGTCACGATGTTGACCTTGATGGTCGGGTGTGAGCTCTGGAACTCGGGAAGGAGCTTTTTCAGGTCCGCCATCGACGGGTTGTCGACCGCTGCCAGCGTGATCGTGGTCTGGCCTGCGCCTCCTCCGCCGCCCGCTCCCGAACATGCGGTGCCCGCCAAGGCAACCAGCAGTCCAAGGACCAAAGTTCGAAGCAATCCGTCCCTCATTCAGAGTCACCCCTTTTCTTTAACCGGGCCTTTCCCGACTGTTGTGACAACGTTGTCAAAAGACAACGTTGTCTTTTGTATCACAGATCGGTTTAGACTGCAACAAGAGATTTTGTAGGTGCCCTTTGGGGGTGCAGCCTTGAGGGACAAGGAGTCCGACGTTGACATCTGAGTCAGCCGACAGGTCCCGGCCGACGATGCGTGAGGTCGCGGCCCTGGCCAAGGTCAGCATCAAGACGGTTTCCAGGGTGGTGAACGGCGAATCCGGGGTGTCGCCCAGGCTCGCCAGGCAGGTGGAGGCCGCGACCGAGCGCCTGAGCTACCGCCACAACCTGACCGCCAGCAGCCTCCGCAGGTCTGACGGCAGGACCGCCACGATCGGCGTGGTCGTCGAAGACGTGGCCAACCCGTTCTCCTCCGCACTGAACCGAGCCATCGAAGACGTGGCCGTCCAGCGGGGGGTGCTGGTCCTGGCCGGCAGCTCAGACGAAGACGCGGATCGTGAGCGGAAGCTGGTCTCGGCGTTTGCCTCCAGGCGGGTTGACGGCCTGATCATCCAGCCTTCGAGTGACGACCACAGCTACCTCATGTCGGAACGCAAGGCAGGGACTGCCATCGTGTTCGTCGACCGCCCGCCGGCATTCTTCGACGCAGATTCGGTGGTGACCGACAATGCTGCCGGTGTGCGCCGCGGCGTCCGGCACCTGGTAACGCAGGGCCACCGCCGGATCGGCTACATCGGCGACCTGCACACGATCGCCACGGCGGCCGAACGGCATAGAGGCTATGTCGATGAGCTTGCGGATCAAAAGATCGAGTACGACGAGAGGCTTGTGCGACTGGACATGCAGGGCATCGAGCGGGCAGAGGCGGCCGCCATCGAATTGCTGCGCGAGCCGAATCCCCCCACGGCTCTCTTCACCGGACAGAACCTGATCACCATCGGGGCATTCCGCGCGCTTCGACACTTGGAGCTTCACCGGCGTGTCGCATTGATAGGCTTCGACGACATCTTGCTTGCCGATCTGCTTGAGCCCGGGATCACAGTCATCGCGCAGGATCCTGCTGCCATCGGGCGCACCGCCGCGCAGGTGCTCTTCCGCCGCCTTGATGGAGACCGGTCGCCATCCGAGCACCACATCGTCCTGACTCGGATGATCACCAGGGGCTCGGGCGAGATCCTCCCGTGATCGTAGTCGGCGGCGAAGCGCTGATCGACAGGATTCACAACGGTGACGGCACGCAGCGCGCAGCGCCGGGAGGAGGGCCGTTCAACACTGCACGCGGGCTGGCCCGGCTCGGCGTGCCGACCGCTTTTCTTGGACGTCTTTCGGAGGACGTTTTCGGCCGCGAGCTTGCAACCCTGCTGCGCTCCGAGGGCGTCAGCCTCGAGCTCGCGAGCATCGGGCCCGAACCCACCACGATCGCCATAGCGGACGTGGGCGATGAGGGCTTCGCGGAATACGAGTTCCTAGTCCAGGGAACGTCTGCTCCCAACCTCACGCGCGAGATGGTTCCCGAACAGTTCGGCCCAGACGTGGGCGCTTTGCATGTTGGCACGCTGGGGCTGATCCTGGAGCCCATGGCGTCCACGCTGGCCGAGCTGGCCAGTCGTGAGTGCGACAAGCGTCTTGTGATGCTCGATCCAAACATCCGCGTCGGGCTGATCCCCGACGCTGAGTACCGGGACCGATTGAAGACGGCCATCTCAACGAGCACGATCGTCAAGGCGAGCGAGGCCGACCTTGCCTGGATCTATCCTGGACTCGACCACGAGCAGGCTGCTGAAGAAATTCTCCGCGCCGGTGCGAGCCTGGTTGTCGTAACGCTTGGGGCTCGAGGTGCGTTCGGCGCCCACCGGAGCGCGCGAATACACGTTGACGCTCCACATGTCGAAGTCGTCGACACCATCGGAGCCGGCGACGCCTTCGGGGCAGCTTTCCTCGCCTGGCTGCACGACCACGGCGCACTCGGTCCAGCTCTCAGCCTCGAACCTGAAGCGCTCAAGTCAGCCCTCGAATTTGCGTGCCTTGCCGGAGCGCTGACCTGCACACGCGCCGGCGCCGAGCCGCCGTGGAAGTCAGAGATGACCGGTCGAGACTCTTGATGTGCTGATCGGCCTCGACATCGGTACGTCCGGCGCCCGCGCGCTGGCCGTGAGCGAGTCGGGCGATGTCATCGCGGCGGCCGCGCAGGACTATCCGCTGCTCACTCCGCGGCCGGGATGGACAGAGCAGAACCCGGAGGATTGGTGGCAGGCATCGCGCAAGGTCCTGGCCGAAGTCGCCAAGGCAGTTAACGGAAAGGTGGCCGGCATAGGGCTGACCGGCCAGATGCACGGCGCTGTGTTCCTGGACGCCAACGATCGCGTCATCCGGCCGGCGCTGCTCTGGAACGACCAGCGCACCGCGGCTCAGTGCGCCGAGATCACAGAGCGAGTCGGGCGGGAAAGACTTCTGGCCATCGCAGGCAACCCGGCTCTGACGGGATTCCAGGCGCCCAAGCTGCTGTGGCTGCGCGAGGTGGAGCCGGAGCACTACAGGCGCATCGCCCACGTGCTTCTGCCCAAAGACTTCATACGGCTGCGTCTTGCGGGCGAATACGCAACCGACGCGTCCGATGCCTCAGGCACGTTGCTGCTCGATCTGCGCCGGCGTTCCTGGTCGGCGGAGATTCTCGACGCGCTCGAGCTGCCTCGCGAATGGTTGCCCGCGGTATATGAAGGTCCCGAGGAAGCGGGGCGGCTTCGGGCCGACGTCGCAGCCGATCTCGGCCTTCCAGCTGGCGTCCCGATCGCGGCTGGTGGCGGCGACAATGCCGCGGCTGCGGTGGGGTGTGGAATCGTCGAGGAAGGCCTCGCCAGCTCGTCGATCGGTACAAGCGGCGTGCTTTTCGCTTACACGCCGCAGTTCACGCCGGATCCGTCGGGCCGGCTCCACGCTTTCTGCCACGCAGTCCCCGGCGCCTACCACCTCATGGGCGTCACCCTGTCTGCCGGCGGGTCGCTCAACTGGTGGCGGCAGGTCCTTGGCGAGCAGCACGAGTACGACGCTTTGATCGAGCTGGCGGAGGGGGCTCCGGTGGGGTCGGAGGGGTTGCTGTTCCTTCCCTATTTGAGCGGGGAGCGCACCCCGCACCTCGATCCGTCCGCGCGCGGCGCCTTCTTCGGCCTGACCGCACGACATCGCCTGAACCACTTGACGCGCGCGGTGATGGAAGGAGTCACGTACAGCCTTGCGGACTGCCTCCAGCTGATGCTCGACCTTGGCGTCGAGGTGAACCAGGTGCGCGCGATCGGAGGCGGCGCCCGCAGCCGGCTCTGGCGGCAGATGCAGGCCGACGTCTTTGGAATGCCTGTGCACCGGACGACTGTGGACGAGGGCCCAGCCTATGGCGCCGCGCTGCTGGCCGGCGTGACGGCGGGCCACTTCAAGAGCGTCAACGAAGCCTGTTCCGTAATCCAGCTTCGACCCGATGTTGCGGAACCGAACAAGGACAACGCTGAGCTGTACAGCCGGTACCTGAAGGTCTATCGAGATCTCTATCCAGCTACCGCTGCCGCGATGGCGCAGCTCTCCGACCTGGGCTCGGCGGCCGACCGCTGACGAGCGAGGAAGGGCTGCCCGGCTGGGCAGCCCTTCCACCGATCGCCGATCAGGCTTCCGCCCCGGCTGCGCCACCGTTGATCGCGATCTTCACCGGCTGCGGCTTGGACGGCGCCGGCACGGTGACGCTCAGCACGCCGTTCTCGAGCTGCGCGCTGATCGCGCTCGGGTCGACCTCGCCGACAGGGATCTGCCGGTAGAAGCTCCCCGACACGACCTCCCGGCGGACGTAGCCGTTGCGGTCGTCCTTCTTCTCCTCGCTGCGCCGGGCGCTGATCGTGAGCGCGCCGTCAGCGAAGGTGACGTCGACCTCCTCCGGCTTGAAACCGGCCAGCGGAGCCGTGATCACATACTTCCCGTCCTTCTCCTCGACGTTCACGGGCAGACGGAAGAACGTGGGCTCGTTGCCGTTGGCAGGCCGAGCGAGCACCTCACTGAAGATGCGGTCCACGTTGCGCTCCAGCGCGGCGAGCTCCATGAACGGGTTCCTG
>DASQAU010000068.1:0-6788 GCA_035635595.1 Candidatus Eiseniibacteriota bacterium | reverse complement strand
GACCAACGACCGCTCCAGACGAACGGTTGCGCCGAGGTGGGCGAACACGGTCTGGATGGCCGGGTCAGTGTAGTCGTCGGCCGGCACGTACACAGCTTGCACCGACGTGATGGAGCCTTTGCTCGTCGACGTGATGCGCTCCTGCAGCTCACCCATCTCTGTAGCAAGGGTCGGCTGGTAACCGACGGCCGAAGGCATGCGGCCGAGCAAAGCCGAGACCTCGGAACCGGCGAGCAGGTAGCGAAAGATGTTGTCAATGAAGAGCAGGGTGTCCGCGCCCTCAGCGTCGCGGAAGTACTCAGCCATCGTCAGCCCGGTCAGGCCCACCCGCGCGCGCGCGCCCGGCGGCTCGTTCATCTGTCCGAAGACGAGAGCGGTCTGCGGCAGCACACCGGCGTCCTGCATCTCGTGATACATATCGTTGCCCTCGCGCGTTCGCTCGCCCACGCCGGCGAAGACGGACCGTCCTTTGTGCTGGTAGGCGATGTTGCGGATCAGCTCCTGCACGATCACCGTCTTGCCCGTGCCGGCGCCTCCGAACAGCCCGATCTTCGAGCCCTTGGCGAACGTGCAGATGAGGTCGATGACCTTGATTCCGGTCTCGAGGATCTCAACCTTCGCCTGCTGTTCGGATACGGGTGGCGCGGGTCGATGAATCGGCCATCGGGTGATCCCTTCAGGCGCGGGCTCATCATCGATCGGCGCGCCGATCACGTTGAACATGCGACCAAGCGTCTCGACGCCGACAGGAACTGAGATCGGACCGCCGGTTGCGCGCGCCGGGTCGCCACGCCGGAAGCCGTCAGTGGCGTCCATCGCGATGGTGCGGACGACGTTGTCACCGATGGCGCCCTCGACCTCGAGCACCACTGTGCGGCCGTCGCCCGTCTTGACCTCGAGCGCTTCGAACAGCTCCGGCTGCTCGCCAGGCGGGAACTCGACATCGACCACCGCGCCGATGACCTGGCTCACTCGGCCGTCCTTGGTTTTCTTCTTCTCCGGAGTAGATGCATGTTTCGTCTTGGCCATCTGTTTGCCCCCCTCAGCTCGACGCCCGCATTGCTTCGGCGCCGGTAACGATCTCCATCAGCTCCGTGGTGATGCCCGCCTGGCGGACCTTGTTTGCGAACAGCGTGAGCGCGTCGATCAGGTCGCCGGCTGCATCGGTTGCGTTCTGCATCGCGATCATCTTGGCCGAGTACTCGCTGGCCTTGTTCTCGAGCACTGCCTGGAACACCTGCGTCTCGACGTATCGAGGCAACAGGCCGTCGAGCACCGACTCTGGGTCGGGTTCGTAGATGTAGTCGGCGCGCGGGCCGTCGCCCTGACCAGCCTCGCGGGCCGGAATCTCCGCCGGGATCAGCACGCGGATCTCCGGCTCCTGCTTCATGGTCGAGATCCACTTCGAGTAGCAGAGCACCACCGCATCGGTGTTGCCCCTCGTGTACTCCTCTAGGGCGACGGTGATCGCCGGGAGAACTTCGACCACAGTCGGCCTGTCCGATACCCCACTCACCTCGGCGATCACCTCACGGCGGTAGCGGAGCAGGAAGTCGCGCCCCTTGCGGCCGATCGTGACGTACCGCTGGCCTTCGGTGTGGTGCTCGTTCATGTATCTCGTGGCGGCGCGGATGTTGTTCACGTTGATGGCCCCGCAAAGACCCTTGTCCGTCGTGACCAGGATCATCACCGCGCGCTTTCCCTCACGGCGCACGAGGAACGGGTGCTTGTACTCGGTGGCGCGCTCGGCGGCGGTCTGGAGCACCTCGAGCATCTTCTCGGAGTAAGGACGCGTCGCCTTGACCGCGGCCTGCGCGCGCTTCAAGCGAGTGGCCGCGACGACCTGCATGGCCTTGGTGATCTTCTGCGTGTTCCGGATCGAGTCGATCCGCCGGACGATGTCCCTGAATGCCGGCACTTACTTGGCCTTTGGCTTCTTGGGTTTCGGTTCGGGGTCGGCTATAGCCGCTCGGATCTGGTCGAGCTGCGACGGCCGATCGTCCTCTGACGCAGCTTCCTTGGGCGCCGGAGCTTTCGGCGCCTTTTGCGGCGCTTGCGCGGGTGCCGCGGCCTTGGGCGCAGCTGTCGCAGGCTTGGGTCCACCCCCACCCTGGCCTCCCCCTGAAGGGGGAGGAGCGGCTGAGTCGGGCACGTCCTTGTAGCCTTCGACGCCGAACTGGTGGTTGAAGGTCGAGATCGCGGCCTTCAGGCGCTCGAACAGGCTGTCGTCCAGCGCCTTCTGATTCTCGATCGCCGCGAGCAAGTCCGCGCGCTCGCTCTTGAGGAAGCGCACGTACCCCGCCTCCCACTCCCTGATCCTGCCCACCGGGACCTTGTCGAGGAAGCCCTGGGTGCCGGCGTAGATCACCGCCACCTGCTCGGCCAGAGCGACGGGCTGGTACTTGTCCTGCTTGAGCAGCTCGGTCAGCCGGGCGCCCCGCTCGAGCTGGTTGCGGGTCTGGGTGTCGAGGTCCGAAGCGAACTGGGCAAAGGCTGCCAGCTCACGGTATTGGGCGAGGTCGAGGCGCAGCTGGCCGGCCACCTGCCGCATGGCCTTGGTCTGAGCGTCGCCGCCCACGCGCGAGACGCTGATGCCAACGTTCAGCGCGGGCCGCTGGCCGGAGTTGAACAGGTCTGACTGCAGGTAGATCTGCCCGTCGGTGATGGAGATGACGTTGGTCGGGATGAAGGCCGAGACATCGTTCGCCTGCGTCTCGATCACGGGAAGCGCGGTCAGCGACCCGCCGCCGTGGGCCTCGTTCATCTTCGCCGCGCGCTCGAGCAGCCTCGAGTGCAGGTAAAACACGTCGCCCGGATACGCCTCTCGGCCGGGCGGGCGGCGAAGGTTCAGCGAAAGCTCGCGATATGCCCACGCCTGCTTGGTGAGGTCGTCGTAGCAGCACAAAGCCTCTTTGCCCTGCTCCATGAAGTACTCGCCCATCGCACAGCCCGCGTATGGCGCGATGAAGTTCAGCGAAGCCGCGTCAGAGGCGGTGGCCGCCACGATGATCGTGTAGTCCATGGCACCGTTCTCGTCGAGCGTGGCCTTGGCGCGCGCGATCGACGCCGCGTTCTGCCCGATGGCCACATATACGCAGATGAGGTCCTTGCCCTTCTGATTGATGATCGTGTCGAGCAGGACGGTGGTCTTGCCGGTGAACCGGTCACCGATGATCAGCTCGCGCTGGCCGCGGCCGATGGGAATCATCGCGTCGATGGCCTTGATGCCCGTCTGAACAGGGCTGTCCACGCGCTTGCGCGTGATGACGCCGGGGGCGATCCTCTCGATTGGCATCGTCTTGCTCGCCTTGATCGGACCCTTGCCGTCGAGCGGCTGGCCGAGCGGGTTCACGACGCGGCCGATCAAGGCCTCGCCCACTGGAACCTCGAGGAGCCGGCCGGTCGTGCGGACCTCATCGCCCTCGTGAAGATGCCCGTAGTCGCCGAGGATGACGGCGCGAACCTGGTCCTCTTCGAGGTTCAGCGCCAGGCCGTAGGTCTCGTGGGGAAATTCGAGGAGCTCGCCGGCCATCGCATTCTGCAAGCCATAGACCTGCGCGATACCATCGCTGGTCGCGACGATCCGGCCGACGTCCGTCGAGACCAGGCTCGCCTCGAAATTCTTGAGCCGCTCCTTGATGACCTCCGAGATCTCTTTGGTGCTGATTCCCACTTTCTTCGGTAACTCCTATGAAGCCGCGAGGCGGCGGCGCAATTGCTGCAATCGGGTGGCGACGCTCGCGTCCACGAGCCGGTCGCCGTACTGAAGCTTCAACCCTCCCAGGATGGCCGGATCCACGAGGACGTCGAGGTGGACCTCTTTGCCGAGGCGCCTGGACAGCTCGCCTGCAACTCGATCGCGGTCATTCGAGCTCAATTCGACCGCTGTGGTGACGGTGGCACGTAAGCGGTCCGCAGCTTCGTCTGTGAGACGCCGGAACTCAGTAGCGATAGCTTCGACCTCGCGGACGCGATCCGACTCGATGAGAAGCTTGGCGAGGTTGGTGGCCTCGTCACCGTCGAACAGGTCCGACACCAGCGCCATCCGCTGCTCCGTAGAGATTGTCGGGTTGGTCAGCACACGGGTGAGCTCGGGATCCGAAAGCACCTCGCTCATCTGCGCCAGGCGGCTGCCCCAGGCTTCGACCTGGCCCTCGTCGTGGGCAAGCTCAAAGACCGCTCTCGCGTATCGCTTAGCGGCTGCCGTTGCCACTTGCAACCTCCCTGATGGCCTTGTCGATCAGCTGCCGGTGCTTATCGTCGTCGAGCGTCTCGCCGATGACCTTTTCCGTTGCCGCCACCACCAGGCTGGCGACTTCGCTGCGGACCGAACGCACTGCCTGATCCCGCTCGGCCTCGATCTCCTTTCGCGCGGCCTCGACCGTTCTCTTTGATTCCTCTTCGGCCTTCTGCCGCATCTCTTGCCGCAGCTGTTCGGCCGACTTGGCCGCCGCCTCGATCAAGCCCTCCGCTGTCTTGCGAGCGTCGTTCAGCTTGTCCTCGGCTTCCTTCAAATGCTTCTCAGCCGCTGCACGGGCTTCCTCAGCCTCTTTCATCTGTTCGGCGATCGCGCGCCGGCGTTCCTCCGCGACTCTCACGAGCTCGGGGTACACGTAGCGCGAGAGGATGGCAAGCATCGCGAGGAACGCGATCAGCTCGACGATCACGGTTCCGTCGATGGTGACGACGCCTGCGCTTTCCGCCAGCAGAATCATTAGTGGACCTGGGACAGCAGGACGAACCCTAGTCCGAAGGTGACGAAGTACATGCCTTCGACGAGTCCAATCACCGCGAAGAGCCATGGCAGCATCCGGCCCTGCGCCTCGGGCTGGCGGGCAATTCCGCCAAGGAATGCGTTGCCGGCTACGGCGTCACCGATACACGCACCGATGGCGGCGCCACCCAGCGCAATGCCGAACCCGAGCAGCGCCGCGGCAAGTCCGATTCCGTGGTCAGTCACTGATCTACCTCCTAATGATGTTGTTGTTGATGTTCGAGACCCTCGCGGGCGGCGGCGAAATATACGACCGTCAGCAGCATGAAAATGAAAGCCTGGATGAAGCCGATGAACAGGACGTCGAACGCCTTCCAGATGATCAGAAGGATGGTGCCGACGATGGTTCCGCCAACAGTGCCGACAACCGGCAGTGAAAGTGTTGCGAAGCCGACGATCAAGCCGATGATCGCCGTGCCGGCAAAGATGTTGCCGAACAGCCGCATCGCAAGCGTCACCGGCTTGGTCACCTCTTCGATGAGGTTGAGCGGGATGAAGACGATGCGCGCCGGTATCGGCAGCTCGAAAGGCTTGGTGAACCGCAGCAGATAGCCCTTGAAACCAAGCACATGGATGCTGTACCACTGCACAACCACGATCACGACGATGGCCATGGCTAGCGTTTGGTTGAGGTCGGCGTTCGCGCCATGGAGAATCGGCACCAGGCCGAGGGGTAGGAATTCGATCCAGTTTGCGATGAGGATGTAGAGAAAGAGCGTCAGCGCCAGCGGGATTATGAAAAGCGCGTCCTCCGCAACGTTGGTCTTGACCAGGTTGCGCAGCGACTCATAGCCGAACTCGAAGATTGCCTGGACTCGGCCGGGCTCACCCGTGCGAAGCTTCGATCGCAGCCAGAACGCAACGCCGAGGGTGACCAGGATCGCGATTGCACTCGAGATCAGAGTGTCGTAGTTGAACGTGCAGAGCGTGCCGCAGCCGAGATCAAAGGTTGGATGGTTGCCGAGCCCCTCCTCTGCCAGGATCACGCTCTCGATCCCTGGCGTACGCCAATCCCAACCATGACGAGTTGGGCGCCTGCAATGCCGGCGATGACCGGCCATACGGTGGTACCTACCAGCCGCGCAGCGATCAGGGCGAGCAGCGTGAGCATGGCCATGCGAAGTAGTCCGCTGGCGAGCATCGGAACGCCGCGATCGAGCGTCACTTTGATGATGAAAGCGTTGAGCGAGCCAAGGATCAGCCCCACTCCGAGGCCTGCGCCGAGAAGGGTATGACCTGCGAGGCCTGCGCCGGCAAATACCCCGGCGGCCAGGACCAAAGACCCGATCAGAGTCTCTTGCTGGATGCTGCCCGCCCTCACTTAGACAAGTCCCTCACTTTCACCCAGATGCCCGCCGCACCGGCGGCCAGACCCACAAACAGTCCGATCAGAACGAACAGGGGCGCTGTGTGCCACGCGCTGTCGAGCCAGACGCCCGCAAGCAGAGGTAGAAGAACCACGGCTGCCAGATAGATCCCGATTCCGGCCAGATCCTGCACTGCGGGGCCTGAATTCGAGGAGGGCGCCATGCCCCTTCGAATTCTATCGGGAACCCGGTTTGGCCAGGAGGCGCCGCATGAACGGCGCGGGGATCCGCCAGCCCGCGTGCTGCAGCAGATCCGCGGCGACGGTCGACGTGAGGACAGCCGTCGCAATGAGGGCCACAGCCAGGATCCGGCCGTGGCCGAAGATGGTCAGACCCAGGGCGCCGAGCAGCGCGGTGGCGGTGTAGAAGACAAAGCACGTCTGCCGTTGGTCCAGGCCGAAGGCCTGCAGACGGTGGTGCAGGTGGAGCAGGTCAGCGCGAGCGACCGAAGCCCTTTGGCGGCGACGCCGGAGGATCGCCCACGCTGTGTCGGCGATCGGGACGGCGAGCGCGAGGATTGGCACTGCAAGCGCGAACGCGACGGCGACCTTGGCCACGCCGAGGATCGAGATGACGCCCAGCGCGGTCCCCAGAAAGTGGGCGCCCGAGTCACCCATGAAGATTCGGGCGGGATGCCAGTTGAAGAG
>DASQAU010000067.1:0-8464 GCA_035635595.1 Candidatus Eiseniibacteriota bacterium | reverse complement strand
ACCAGCGCCGCACCGGTGATGTAGGACGAGTCTGGCCCGGCCAGAAACATCACCGCCCTCGCGACCTCTTCATAGGTACCCTGGCGCCCGAGTGGAATCCGGGTCGCCGCACCCGCGGCCCTGGCCTCCTGCTGCGCTTCGGTCAGGTCCCGGCGCCGGTCGGTCATGACCATCTCCATGTAGCCGGGGCAGACGCAGTTGGCGCGGATCCCATCAGCCGCGAAATCGAGGGCAAGCGCGCCCGTGAGCGAAACCATGGCCGCCTTCGACACGCTGTAGGCGGTCTCATCCCCGGCGGGTTTGAGGCCGGCGATCGAGGCGGTGTTCACGATCGATCCCCCACCCGTTTCGCGCATGAGCGGGACGGCGGCGCGCGACATGAGATAGGCGGACTTGACGTTCACGTCGAGGATGCGGTCCCAATCGGCAACCTCGGTCTCGATCACAGAGCGCGCTCGCAGAGGGTCGATGCCGGCGTTGTTGAAAAGGATGTCGAGGCGGCCGAACGCGGACCGTGCCAGCTCGACTGAAGCTGTCGCCGTGGCCTCTTCGGAAACGTCCCCGCTCAGGCTTCGTACATCTCCACCCGACTGCTTGATCTCGGCGGTCGCCGCCTCGAGGCTCTGCGCATCCCAATCGACGAGCACGAGTCCGGCGCCGCTGCCTGCCATCTGGCGCGCCACGGCCAGGCCCAAGCCCGAGGCGCCGCCCGTGATGAGGGCGACCTTCCCCTCGAGGCGCGTCACAGGATGGCGCGCAGGAAGGCCTGGGTCCGCTCGTTCTGCGGGTTCTTGATCATCTCGCGAGCCGGACCTTCTTCCACGATCAGGCCTTCGTCCATGAACATCAGACGGTCACCGACCTCGCGGGCGAAGCCCATCTCGTGAGTCACCACGATCATGGTCATGCCTGCGAGGGCGAGCTTCTTGATCTCCTCGAGGATGCCGCCGATCAGCTCTGGGTCCAGGGCCGAGGTGACCTCGTCGAACAGCATCAGCTGCGGCTTCATGGCGAGCGCCCGGGCGATCGCCACGCGCTGCTTCTGGCCGCCTGACAGCTGGCTTGGATAGCTCTTGGCCTTGGCCGCAAGGCCCAGCCTCTCGAGCTCGGCCAGCGCGCGTTCGCGCGCCTGCTTGCCGGGCACCTTGAGCACGCGCGTGAGGCCGAGCGTCACGTTCTGCAGGGCGGTCATGTGCGGAAACAGGTTGAACTGCTGGAAGACCATCCCGATCCGCGTCCGGAGCAGGTTCAGCTCCCGCTCATATTTCATGCGATCGACAGGATGGATTTTTGGCACGTTGTCCTTGGTCCACTTCCGGCCCAGGAAAATCACCGTTCCCGTTTCCGGCGGCGAAACGAAGTTGATGCATCGGAGCAGGGTGCTCTTGCCCGACCCGGAGGGTCCGATCACGACAAGGACTTCGCCGCGGGTTACCTCGAGGTTGATGTCCTTGAGGACGTGCTGGTTGCGAAGAGTGCCCCTATGGAACCACTTGTTGACGCCTTCCAGGCGCAGGATGGCCGAACCCTGGGCTTCAGAAACCTGGAGGTCAGAGCCGTCGAGCCTGCTTGCTTCCATCCCCAAGGCGGATTCTAGCCGCCGTAAGGCCGCCCATCGAACGAGCGTTAGTTTGGCGACGGCCATTAAGCTGGCTGGCGTGAACGCCATCGCCTTGCTGGTTCAGCAGCTCGAAACCGTGAACGTCCGCCTGCATCATTCGGCAGGCGACCTGAGCACCGAAGAGCTGGTGGCTCGACCTCTGCCCGGCGTCAACCCCATCGCCTTTCTCGTGTGGCACATGGCGCGCAGCCAGGACTGGGCGGTCAACACCGCCATCCGTGACGTCCCGGAGGTCATCACGCGCGAGCCCTGGTCGAGGAGCCCGCTTGCGGTGCCCGGCATCGGCACCGGGTTTGAGCTGGAGGAGGCCGCCGCCGTGGCGCCGGGCCTGCACCGGGCAGACCTTCTGGCCTATGCGGACGCCGTGCATGCGGACACCCTCGCCTGGCTGCGGACGGTCGACGAGGCGATCCTCGACGAGATTCCCGACGTAGCCGCCCACGATGCTCGGCATCCCGAATACCAGACGCCTGGGTTTCGCGCCGAGATGGACAGCGGTCCGGAGCACGACGAAGCAGTCGGAAGCCGAGGCGGCCTGCCCGTGTGGATCTTCTTGACGTCGGTGTCGATCACACACCTGCACCGCCACCTCGGCGAGCTCGACCTGGTCAAGGATTTGGTGAGGCGGAAGCCGGCCTAAGTCCTTCGGGCTGAGACCGAAGCAGGCGCGGCGGCCAGGTACGTCTCCGGGACGTGGAGGCCGCCGTACAGCCAGCCGAGATACTCGGCGCCCGAAACGCCGGCTCCGGAGCGACGATCCGACTCGCGGACCAGGTGCCTACCCAGCCAGTACGTGTATTGATACGTGCCCCACAGAGGGTGCTCGATCCGGTTCAGCTCCTGGCCGGCGCGGTCCTGGTCCATGTGCCCCACACGCTCCAGATGCAACAGGACGTCGGCACGAGGTTCACCACGCTGCCGGCGGCGCACGGCCGCGGTCAGGCAGGCGCCGCGGCGCAGCCATTCGAGCTTCCAGGCCAGCTCGTCCTCAGGACCGTGATCTGGCTCGAGGCGGAAGGGCGCCAGCTCCTCGATGCCTTCGGCGATCACATTCTCCGGAGCGTTCTTCAACTTGATGCACGCTGCGAGCCGGCCCTCCTGCGCATACGTTCGTTGGCTCAGGATCGCCATGTGGAGATAGTCGCCGGGATAGATGTTGTGCGCGACCTCGTACTTGATCGTTGACGGCATTCGCGGCACGCCCACGTTCACCTCGAAGACCATCCGGTCGGGCTCTCGCCACATGAGATGCAGCGAGGTGATCGGATCCGGCGTGCGTGCGATGTCCAGCTCTTCGCGAAACGCGATGGGAAATTCCTGCAGCGCCCATCGGCGACCGGCTCGATAGGCGTCAAGCGCGGCGTCCCACTTCTCTTCACCATGGATGAGACCTCGGCGCTCGTGGTCGCGGACAGGATCCACGCCCGAGTTTCCGAGCTGCCGGGCCAGCCCGGTCACCTCGTCCTCGAGCGCCTCGAGCTCGTCGTTGTCGGGAGGCTCGAATCTGCAAGCCAGCAAGCGCTCGACGAGCTCGATATAGCCGTAAAGCTTTGGATCGGCCGCGACCTCGATCTGAGTGGCGATCGCCCTGGCCTGGACCGCGACGTAGGCGTCGCCGGCCGTCTCGGCCCGTGTGGCGAGAGCCTGAGCGCCCGTGTGCAGCTCGCCGAGCTTCACCACCTGCTTCCTGGATTCGAGGAGCCACTCGTACGGCCCCATGTAGTCGGCCACCAGGTTGGGCAGGTGTGGCCACGCGGCGAGCGAGACCTTGACGAGCTCAGTCCCGAGGGGATCGCGCTCCACGGCGTCGGCCAATGCAGTCATGGTCACTCCTCATCACTCATGCGAGGTGTCGCTGAAGGCGCCGCTCGAGGCGGCTCGCCAGCTGGGCGACGATCACGACCATGACGAGGTAGATCCCCGCCACCGTCGTATAGAACTCGAAGGGTCGGTGGTAGAAGCTCACCCTCTCGGTGGTCTGGTACATGAGGTCGGGCACACCGATCAGGGCCACGACCGACGAGTCTTTGATGATGTCCGTGAACTGGTTGACCAGGGAGGGCAGCGCAATCCTCCAGGCTTGTGGAAAGACAACGGTGACGAACGTGCCGATGCCTCCCAACCCGAGGCTGCGCGCCGCCTCGCGCTGGCCGGGGTCGATCGCCTGGATCGCGGAGCGATAGATCTCCGCCATGTATGCGCTGTTGAGCAGCGTCAGCGAGACCACGCCCGCCGGGATCGGGTCGAGGTTGAGGCCAATCGCGGCTGCTATGCCGAAGTAGATGAACAGGATGTAGACGTACAACGAAAGCGCGCGGAAGACCTGGATGTAGAGAAAACCGATCAGACCGATCGGGCCGGGCGCCATGCGGATCAGCGCAACCACCAGACCTAGAACCAGGGAGAAAGCCACCGAGAGGAGCGCGATGCGGATCGTGACCAGGAGGCCGCGCTCCAGGAACGCCGCGGACTTTGGGATCACGCTCCAGTCGTACGAGTAGGCGAGCAGCAGCGCAGTCATGCGATTCGCAGCCTGCGCTCGAGGAGGTACACGAGGGCAGAGAAAAAGAGCACCAGCACGACGAGGATGCCGGCCACGGCCGCGAAGACTTCGAAGGGAGTGAACAGCGTCACGTTGAGCTCGTTTGCGAGGAAGACCATGTCGGGGACGGCGATCACCGCCATGATCGTGGCGCCCTTCAGCAACCCGACGAACGTGTTGCCCAGCGGCGGGACCACGATCCGGAAGGCCTGGGGCAAGACCACATGGCCGTACGTGCGGGCGCGACTCAAGCCGATTGATCGCGCCGCCTCCATCTGTCCCCGGTCGATGGCGCTCAACCCGGCGCGGAAGATCTCGGTGGTGTAGCCGGAGCCGGTCAGGGCGAGGGTGATGATGATCGCCTGGAACGAGGTGAAAGTGATGCCGGTGATGTTGGCGACCCCGAAGTAGATCCACACCAGCATCACGTACAGGGGCACACCGCGCATGACCTGCACATAAAGGAATGAGGGCACGGTCAGCGCGCGCATGCCAGAAGTGCGAAGCAGGGCGTTGACCAGGCCGATCGCGCACGCCAGGGCGAACCCGACGACTGCGACCCAGAGGTCGACCCACGCACCGGCGACGAACTGGGGCCATCGATCGGTGACGACGCGCCAGTCGAACTGGTAGGCGAGGACGATCACCGATTTGACCTGGCGACAAAGGTGGCCGGCTGAAGCATGCCGGCCACCCCTGTCAGGACTCGATCAGACCTTGACTTCCACCGGCTCGCTCCCGGGTCCGACGCCGTACGTGAGCAGGTGGTACTTCTCAAGACCTGGCCCAAGCCACTTCCTCCAGAGGCTCGTCAGCCTTTGGTGGGTGGCGTTGTAGCGAAGCCAGTTGTTGACCCAAGCCTGAAGCTTGTAGTCACCGAGCGGCATCAGGTAGGTGTTGGCGTCGACCCACAACGGAGGCCCCGCCAGCAGCTTGAGGGTGGGATGTGCTTTGAGGGAATCCTCGACGTCGAACTCGGAGAGAACCGTGGCGTCGGCCCGGCCAGTCGCCACTTCGTTGACCGCGTCCGCCAGCTGGGCAAACGGCGAGAAGCTGGCGCTGCTGAAGATCAGCTTGCTGCTGAACTCCTGAGAGCTGCCCTGCAGGACCGCGATCTTGGTACCTGATTTGTTGAGCTGGTCGGCCGCGGTGACGGTGGATCCAGGCTTGAGGATCACGACGATGGACTCGTAAAAGACCGGGAAGCTGGCGAACAGGCCCTTGAGCGCGCGGCTCGGAAGGATGGTCGCCGAAATCCCCATCATGTCGAACTTGCCCGCCACCAATCCGGCGAACAGCTGGCCGAAAGGGATCTCCACGTACTCGGGCGTCACGCCGAGGTCGGCCATCATCGCCTCGGTGAGCTCCATCTGATAGCCGGTCGGTTTGCCCGCCGAGTCCTTGAACTGAATTGGCGGGAAGGTCAGGTCGACTCCGAGCTTCGCCTTCTTGCTCGAGATCCACTTGTCGAGCACCGACGCATCCGCGGCTCCTGCGGTGGTGCCGGGGTTGGATTGTTCGCACGCAGCTATGGCGAAAGCGCCAAGACCCAGCGCCGCCGAGCCGCCCAGCTTGAGCAGCTCACGCCTGCTGGGGAGTGGCACCCGACTGGCCGGCGGAGCTTCTATGGCTTCCTCGTCGATCGACATTGAATGCCCTCCTGATGAGCGCCTCTGCGCGCGCCCGGCTATGGCCCACCAACCATGTGGGTGTCGGCGTAAGGATAGCCAGATCGATCTCAGTGTCAAGGGTTAAACGAACGGGCACTAGTTCGTAAGTGGATGATTTCCCCAGCGTCGAGAACGCCGGCTTAACAACCTCTGGCAGAGCGCGCTTTCTCTGCGGCGGATCCCCAAAGCCGTACCTGTTCCGCGACCGCGACAGCGGACATCCCAGGGTAGTTGCACCGCAGGACGAGATGCACTCGATCGCCGTAACGGCGCCCGTACTCGCTCACCTGCTCAGCCACCTCATCCGTCGTGCCCAGCAGCAAGCGGTAATGACTCGGCGGCAGATCGCGTGTCGGCTCGCGCCCCATCCACCGGTCGTAGTTGTGCCGCATGTACCGAAATCCATCGGCCACGTCGGACCAGGCCGCCTTTCGGCCACGCTCAGAGAGCGCACCGTACGTGAACAGCACCAGCTCGCCGCTCGCGTTGCCACGCTCGCGGTCGAAAGCCATGACGGCTTCATCGACCACCTTCCACGGCTCAGTAGGGTCGACCATGAGCATGTCGGCGAGCCGCGCCGCGCGTGCTGCGCCGTGATCGCCGTCGGCCGCGATCATGAGCTTTGGTCCAGCTGTTGTGGCCGGACCGGGAGTGATGCGCACCTCGCGGCCGCCGATGGTGGCGCTGCCGCCGTCAAATGCGGCGCGCAGCACCGGCACCAGCTCTTCCAATCTTTGCGCGTCGGTCGACGCCTCGACTCCGAAGCCGCGGAATTCCTCATCCCGGTAGCAAAGCGACAGGCCGAGGATGAACCGCCCGCCACTCAGCAGGTCGAGCGCGATCGCGTCTTCGGCCAGTCGGATTGGGTCGTGCAGCGAGGCCGCGAGGCGGTCTGTCGCGACAGTGATCCGAGCCGTGCGCGCAAGCAGCGCAGCCACGATCGGGATCACCGCCGGCATGTACCCGTCCTCCGCAAAGTGGTGCTCGGAGACCCACATCGAATCGAGGCCGGCCGCTTCGATCAGCTCCGCCTGGTCGAGCAGCTCGGCGTACAGCTGCCGGTGAGCGACAGGTGACGCGGGCGGCCGCTGGCCGCTGAAGTCGCCAACACCAAATTGCATTCAGACCACCTTGTGGGGACGGGCGATGAGGCGCTCCGCGCCAAACGCGACGCCGGAGAGGTGCCACGCGGCGCGATAGGCCGCATCGGAACCGGTCCAGGCAAGCGCGTCTTCGGGCCTGGCAAACCAGAGCATGTCGATCGCCTGCACCGAGAAAGGCGGCCGCCCGGCGCGGTCGGGAAGTGTGATGAGCGCCTCGTGGCGCAGAGCGCCCGCATCGGACACTGCCTTGGAGTAGGGGCCGGTCAGAGCTTCGGCGAGAGCAGATTCGGATGAATTCGGCGCGCGCCTCAACAGCGTGATCAGCTTCACCGCGTCTGGGTGAGGCCGGCCGGCCGACAGGATGTGTCGCGACGTCACCGCAACGCCTGTCCGAGAGGTGTCGATGAAGTTGGCCTCGTCGGCGACCGAGTCCTCCTCGTGGGCGGGTGAATCGATGGCGGCATCCATGGCCGCGAGGTCTTCCCAGTCGAGCTCGGGCATGATGTCGAAGCCCGGGTACGGAAGCAGAAACCGCCCCCCAGCGAGGACGCCGTGGTTCTGAACGTAGGCGCGGACGCCAGGAAGGCTCGCACCGATCGCGGAGTGGTGGCCTCGCCAGTGAGCCAGGCACGCTTCCGTCGTGAGGTCACGCCGGCGAGCGGCGAAGAAGACCCGGGTGATCATCGCTTGGCTGCACTGCGCACATGGATGGGACGGCCAAGGGACACCTCGGCCGCCTCCATCAGTGATTCGGCAAACGTCGGGTGCGCATGCACCGTGAGCGCGATGTCTTCCGCTGTGGCGCCCATCTCGATCGCAAGCGCCATCTCGGCGATCAGCTCAGTTGAGCGAGGGCCTGCCAGGTGAGCTCCTAAAAGCGTGCCACCATCCTTCGCAAAGACCAGCTTGGCGAAACCTGGCGTGGACGACTCGATCACCGCGCGGCCGAGGGCGGTGAGCGGGAATCGGCTGATCGAGACCTCGACGCCTGCGCCCTTGGCCTCCACTTCAGTCAGGCCGACCGCGGCAATCTCCGGCTCTGCGAATATGGCGCGGGGGATCGCGCGGCTGTCGAAGGCGGCGGTCTTGCCGCCGAGGATGTCGCCGACGACCCGGCCCTGCATCATCGCGCGATGAGCCAGGGGGAGACCCTCCGACACATCTCCGATGGCGAACACGTGGCGGTCCAGCCTCTGCTGAGCGTCCACCTTGAACAGGCCTCCGGCATGCGTCAGTCCTGCCAGCTGGAGGTCGAGCTGATCGAGGTTGGGTCGCCGGCCGCCCGACACGACGACCAGCCCACCTCGCTTGCCGAGCGACGAGAGGTCGGATGAGATGACCACATCGACGCCGGCCGTCTTCGCCCCGCGCTGTGCGGCTGCCGACAGATCCTGGTCGAAGTCGGGCAGCAAGCGCTCGCCGGAGGCGAGGGTGACGCGGCTGCCGAGCCGCGCATACGCGACCGCGATCTCGAGAGCGATGTAGTCATTGCCCACGACGAGGAGAGCCGCCGGGACCTCGTTCCACT
>DASQAU010000066.1:0-13676 GCA_035635595.1 Candidatus Eiseniibacteriota bacterium | reverse complement strand
TTGATGTGAGGCTTGACGCCGTGGCGGCGAGGGAGCGTGCCCTGGCCCAGCGCGTGATTAACGATCTCGCCCCAGGCGTCATGCATCCGCTGCGAGTGAGTCCGCTCGTCTTCGGGTCCCTGGCGCTTGGCCAGCGTCTCGCACGCCGTCTTCACCGACGCGCCGGTCACCGGGTCGAGCACGCCGTCGACCTTGTACATGCCGTCAGACATCAGGCTGATGTGGAGCCGGCGCCGAGTGAAGTCATCCTCAGCGTCATTGAAGAAGCCATCCGGGTCTGCGATATGCCGCGCGACATTGCAGAGCCGGCGCAGGTTGAAGACAGTGTGCCGGCGGGCAAGGTCGAGCATCTCCTCTTCGTCGAAGAGGTCTCGCTTCTCACCCAGCTTGTCGCGCAGATGTGAGAGTACGGCCACGGATTGGTAGCCAATCTCGCCCGAGGCAAGCGCGGCCTTGACTTTGAGCAGCTCCTCCAACTGGGTGCCGACACAGATGCGATCGGCGGCCGAAGTCACTGACATATTGCACGTCCGGGCGATCCAGGAAGCAGCGGTGATGTTGCCGTTGACCAGGTGCTCACCGTTCAGCTGTGAGCGGCGGGCATCAGCACAGAACACGCCTTCCAGTGCATCGATGGCGACCCGCAGACCCTGGTTGTCGATTGCGCGATCCTCGCAAGCTTCGAACTCGTGAATCGCCGCCATCAGCTTCGAGAGGGGTGTGCCCCCTTCCCCCAACATGAGGAAACCATATCAAACATATGTTCGTCTGTCAAGTACCCATTTACGCGCACCACTCCCGCCCGACGTCCCTGCCACCCCTCCCAAACCCCACCCCGACTCCCTCTTCCCAGTCCCTTTTTCCGCCGCTAGGTGTGCGAGCCCGGCGACTCCCCCGCGGCCAGCTCCCGCAGATGCTCCGCCACGTCCCACGTCCAGAACTCCACCACATGGCCGCCAGGGTCGGTCACGTACGCCGCACGCCCTCGACCGCGGCCGTATTTGCCGTGGTCGTGGTCGAGCACCGTGTAACCGTGCTTTCGGAGCCGCTCGACCACCGCGTCGTACGCTTCAGCCGGCAGTGCCATGGCGTAGTGGACGTGGACGCCGCCGCGACCTTCGCCTAATCCGAGCTGGGGCCGCCAGAGGCCGATGCGAGTCCTGTCACCAGCCATGACCCAGACCGTCTCGCCGTTGCGGTGCCACCGCTCGACCACCGGAAAGCCCAGCACTTCGGCGTAGAACTTCTCGGCCGCGGCCAGGTCATTTTGCTCGAGCGCGATCTCACACACCCCCGTAACCGGAACTTCTCTGTCGCCAGTCATCGCGCCTCCTCCATTTCTCTGCCTCAACCACGTCTCATCGCGCGTGCGATCTCGCGCTTGGCGTCCCGCTCCGCGATCGCTTCCCGTTTGTCGAACTGCCGCTTGCCACGCGCCAGGCCGACCTCCACCTTCGCGCGGTTCCGCGAGAAGTACACCCGCAGTGGAATCAGCGTGTACCCCTTCTGCCGCACCTTGCCGATGAGGCTGGAGATCTCCTTGCGGTGGAGCAATAGCTTGCGCGGACGCATGGGCTCGTGGTTCATCAGGTTGGCCTGTGTGTACGGAGAGATGTTCACGTTCTCCAGCCACGCCTCGTTGCCGTCGATCCGGACGAACCCATCGCGCAGGTTGGTCCGCCCGTTGCGCACCGACTTGACCTCCGAGCCCGTGAGCATGATTCCCGCCTCCATCTTCTCGTCGATGAAGTAGTCGTGATAGGCGCGGCGGTTGACCGCGACATCACGTTCTTTCTTTTCGTCAGGCATCGCCCAAGACCTGTTTCGCCGGGGCGGGCTTTTTTCCCGGCAGCTGCACCACATCGAGCACATAGCGATCGCCTTCAACGTGCCCCTTCAAAACCTTGACCCGGCCCTTTTGCGTGGGCAACGTCACACCGGGCCACGGCTGTAGAGCGCGAACGCGTCGATCAATCTCAGACGCGCTTGCAGTCCACTCAAGTTCTCCATCTTCCCTGCTCAATCGCGGTGCAATGGTCGCCTGAGCGTGCTCTTGCTCAACTCCCTTGACCTCGTCAATCCGGTCGGCGGTTTCGACCAGCAATTGCGATCCAATCTCCGCCAGGCGCCTCGTTAGAGCCACCGCGTCCTCGCCAGCCGCAATCGCCGTCGCACGCGACGCGAGGATGGGGCCGTGGTCGAGCTGCTCGTCCATCCTCATGATGGTGACGCCAGTCTCACTGTCACCGGCGAGGATGGCGCCGGCCACCGGCGCTGCGCCCCGATGCCGGGGCAGCAGTGAAGCGTGCACGTTCACCGCCCCATGCTTGGGAATCGAAAGCACTGACCGCGGGATGATCTGCCCATACGCGACGACGACCAGCAGGTCCGCTCCAAGCCGTCGAATCGTCTCGACCGCTTCAGGGTCGCGAATGCGCGCTGGTTGGTAGACCTCCAGCCCCAGCTCCTCGGCAGCCACCTTGACCGGCGGCTTCGTCAGCTTCATGCGATTTGCCGGCCTGTCCGGTTGCGAGATGACCAGCGCAATTTCGTGACCGGCGCGATGCAGCGCCCGCAGCGATGGCACGGCGAACTCGGCCGTGCCGGCGAAAACGATCTTCAGGAAGGCGCTAACCCGAAGCCGCCGCGACGGCTTCTTGCTTCTCCTCGCCAACCAGCTCGTCCACTCGACGCAGCGTGTCGAGGCTCGTCAGCCGGTCGATGAAAAGGACCCCGTCGAGGTGATCTAGCTCGTGCTGAAAGGCCCGCGCGGTGAAGCCGGTGGACTTGATGCGCACCTCTTTGCCGTGCCTGTTGCGGCCCTTGACCACCACGGTCTCGTGGCGCGTGACCTCCCCGACCCAACCTGGGTAGCTCAGGCAGCCCTCATAGCCGACCTGGACACCGTCGCTCTTGACGATCTCCGGGTTGACCAGGCCCCAGATCTGGTTGTCGTCGCCCTTGACGACGCACACGCGCAGCGGCACGCCGATCTGGTTGGCCGCAAGGCCCGCGCCAGGCGCCGCGAGCATCGTCTCGGCCAGGTCGTCGATCAGCCTCTGGATGGACATGTCCACGCGCGCGACCTTCTTCGCTTTTTCGCGCAGGACAGGTTGGTCGAAGTTGAGAATCGGACGCACCACGAGTTCGATTTTACCCGCGACACCCTTGAACTTAACCCGCGCTAGCTACGCGAGCCAGCGCGAATTCCGCATCACGTCTCGCCCTTCGAGCTCGTCGTAGCCCCGGTAAGCTTGAATCCGGGTCGGGCGCAGCCGGTAGAAAGCCCAGCCCTCCCCTACCGCCCGCGGATCCCAGCCGACCGCGATGGCGAAGCCGTCCGCGACCTCAGGTGCCTGGTTCGCCGCCACGCTTTCCACGACCCTGGCATCGATCATGATCACATCGTTCGGAGCCCCCGCAGCCAACCTCACATGGGGACCCCCGGCGAGGTTCGACGCGGTGCGGCTCGTGGCGGTCGTCGCGACGACGAGATCGGTGCCGTCCCACCAGGCCGAGACCGCGATGAGATGTGGCCGGCCGGCAGCGCCCGCTGTCGCAAGCCAGAGGTCACCCTGACGCTCGAGCGCGACCAGGACGTCAGCCTTGCGCGCCTCCACCGTGCGGAGTTCACTCATTTTGCTTTATGTCACGGGGTCCACGTCATAGCTCCAGCCTTTGCCCCGGGGCGCCAGGTGGCGCGCCCGCTCGAGCCCATCGCCCTTCAGCGTGACCTGCCAGCGATATTCGCCGCGCAGGCGGTGGATGAAGGCCGGCGCCGGGCCCATGACGCGGATGCCTTCGATCCCGTTTTTGAGCAGACCCGCTGCCAGCGCCTCCGCCGCCTCACGCGCCGATGCAGCGGCCTTTGCGTCGTCCGCATCGGTGCGCGTGAGAACCGCCAGCTCGGCGAACGGGGGGAACGAAAACGCCTTGCGCGCCGGAAGCTCGGCGGCGTAGAAGCCGTCGTAATCTCCAACGGCCGCGCAGCGAAGGCTGTAGTGCTCAGGGTTGCTGGTCTGCACGACGACCCGGGACGACCGGCCGTCGCGACCCGCGCGACCCGCCACCTGCACCACCAGCGAGAACGTGTTTTCGGCCGACCGGTAGTCGGGGAAATGCAGCGGTAGGTCGGCGTCGACCACGCCAACGCACGTGACGGCCGGCAGGTCCAGTCCCCGCGTCACCAGCTGAGTGCCGACGAGGATGTCCGCCCTCCGCTCGCTGAACGTCTCCCAGATCTCGAAGTACGCATCGGGCCCTTTCGCCGCGTCGCTGTCGAGCCGCAGCACACGCGCGCGCGGCCACAGCTTCTTGACCATCGTCTCCAATCGTTGAGTCCCCATCCCCATCCCGCGGATATTTCGGCTGCCGCAGTGATCGCACACCGCGGGCATCGGTCGCGAGTAGCCGCAGTAATGGCAGACCAGCCCATCGATTTCGGCATGTTGTACCAACGCAACCGAGCAGCCGAGGCACTGCACCGATCTCCCGCAATCGCGGCACAGCACAAACGTCGACATGCCACGGCGGTTGAGATAGAGGATCACCTGCTCCTCGTTCTCGAGCGTCTTGTCGATCACCTCGAGCAGGCGCCGCGACAGAGGCTGCCGGTTGCCCGCGGCGGCCTCATCACGCATGTCGACGAGCTCGACCTCCGCGTCGCGGCCGCGCACGCGCGTGGTCATCGTCGCCAGCGCCAGCTCGCCTCTTGTGGCGTCGTGGTAGGTGACCACGCTTGGTGTCGCCGAACCGGCGACCAGGCGCGCGCCACTGACCTCGGCCAGGCGCCGCGCGACCCATCCCGCCTCGTATCGGGGCGTCCGGTCCTGCTTGTAGGCGGACGATCCCTCTTCGTCGAGGCAGATGAGTCCGAGCCGCGGGATGGGCGCGAAGACCGCCGACCGGCTCCCGAGCACGACCTCCGCCTCACCGCGACGGGTGCGCCACCACTGCTGGGCCCGCTCCAGCTCGGTCAGCTGGCTGTGCAGGATCGCAACCGGAGCATTCAGGCGCGCTCGCACCCGCTGCACGAGCTGCGGGGTGAGCGAGATGTCGGGCACGAGGAGCAGGACTCGCAGGCCATCGGCGAGAGCTCGCTCGGCGGCAGCGAGGTACACCTCGGTCTTGCCGCTCGCGATCACTCCGTGCAGCAGCGTGAGCTGGTTGGAGTTGATCACGTCAAGCGCAGCCCGTTGCTCGCTCGTCAGCGTTGGAGCGCCGCTGGGCGTCGCCGGCCCCGTAGCCAGCTCGATGAGACGGCTGTGGCGCCTCTGCCGGGTCGAGGCTTGCGAGCCGCTCGAGCCGGTGGCCCGCACTCGAGGCGGGAGCATCGCGCGCAGGACCTCGATTAACGGCAGCCAGTAGTGTTCCGCCACAAGGCGCGCCAGCGCGACCTGATGCGGCAGCAGAAGGGGTTCGCTGCCGGCGGTTGCAATCGGCTTCGTCTCCACGCCGGGGTCGTCGGTGCCCAGCGAGACGACGAACCCGTACGTGCTCCGGCGGCCGAAGGGCACCGTCACGCGGTGGCCGGGCACGACGTCCACACCTTCCGGCACCGCGTACGTGTAGGTCTCTCGACCCTGTCCGCGTGCGGCCTCCACCGCGACCTCGGCGTACAGCAACCGAGTTACTTCTTTGTCTTCAGACGGGGGACAACAAGGTCCAGGATGCGGTCCGCCATCTCGCGCTTGGTCATCTTCTCGAGCTCGTGGCGTGAGCCGTCCGCGAAGAAAACGATCCCCGCGTTGTGGTCACTGCCGAAGCCGATGTCCTTTCGCGAGATGTCGTTCGCGACGATCCCTTGCAAACCCTTGCGCTTCATCTTCTCCACCGCCTTGCCGGCGAGGTCTGAGTCTTCCGCGGCGAAACCAATTCGAAACACGCCGGCCGCATCCTTCTCGCCACCCAGCGTGGCGATGAGGTCCGGGATCGCCTCGAGCTCCAGGTTCAGCTTCGGCGTCTCCTCGCGCCGGATCTTTCCGGCGGCCGTCTGGGCGGGCCGGAAGTCCGCGACGGCGGCCGCCATCATCAGGAGGTCCGCGCCTTTGACCTCCGAGCGCAGCTCCGCCAGCATCTCGTCTGCCGTCGCCACCTGCCTCAGCTCCACGCCGTGGTGCCTAGGGTGATTGGCGCTGGTGACGAGCGTGACCCGCGCGCCGCGGTCGGCCGCCGCCGCGGCGAGGGCAAAGCCCATCTTGCCGCTCGAATAGTTGCTGATGAAGCGCACGGAGTCGATCGGCTCGCGAGTGCCGCCCGCGCTCACGATCACGTACCGGCCGGCGAGGTCGTACCGCGATCGCACGGCGTCGGCCATGGCCTTGAGCAGCTTCGATGCGTCGGCCAGCCGCCCGGTGCCGACATGGCCGCTGGCAAGGTGTCCGACCTCGGGCTCGACGACCGTGATGCCGCGATGTCGCAGCTTTGAGATGTTCTCCTGGACAGGAGGTTTCGACCACATCGCGTCGTTCATCGCCGGCGCGACCACCACCGGGCATCGGGCCGCGAGCAGCGTGGCGGTCACGATGTCGTCGGAGCGGCCGCTCGCGACTCGCCCGATCACGTTGGCGGTCGCCGGCGCGAGGAGGATCAGCTGCGCCCAATCGCCGAGGGCCACGTGGGGCTCGGGTGAGCCGTCCGTAGCCCAAAGCCCGGTCAGCACCGGGTTACCGGTCACGCCCTGGAAGGACGGCGGACCGACGAAGCGGGTCGCCGACGGCGTCATCGCCACCCGCACCTGGCTGCCCGCCTGTGTGAGGGCAGAGGCGAGGTCGACCAGCTTGTACGCGGCGATTCCTCCTGAAACGAGCAAGGCAAGGCGAAGGCCTCGCAGCTCGGACGGCACCGGAGTTGGATCTAGAGGCACGCCCGGGGGCCCCGTCGATAGATTTGGTGACCAGGTGGTCCAGATCCGGGTGAATCACCGAGCAGCGCAGCGCACGCATTGTGGATGCGTAAGCGAGCAGCGGAGGTGATGAACCCGGAGATGGGCCGCATGGGCGCCAAAGATACGATGGGGATCCCCGGGCGGGCCTCTTGCGGCATTGGCTAAGTTTGCGACTCGCGCGCGTTGCGGATGATCGCCAGCACCTGCGCGACGGCCCGCTCGAGCTCGTCGTTCACCACCACATGGTCGTAGCGCGAGGAGTACTCCATCTCTTTCGTGGCGATCTGCCGCCGGGCCGTCATGTCTTTGGTGGTTTCGGTGTTGCGTTTCACCTGGCGCCTCACCAGCTCGTCGACCGAGGGAGGTACGACGAAGATGAAGATCGCGTCGGGCACGCGCTTGCGAAGTTGCTCCGCCCCCTGCACCTCGATCTTCAGGACGATGTCGTGGCCGTTCGCCCGCGCTCGCTCAACCCGTTCAGCCAGCGTGCCGTAGAGGTTTCCGTTGTATTCGGCATACTCGAGAAATGCGCCCTCGTCGATCAGCTGCTGGAAGCGCTCTCGGCTGACGAATGTGTAGTCGACGCCATCGACCTCGCCCGGGCGGGGCGGGCGGGTGGTGCAGGAAACCGAGTAGCGCAGGTTGCGGTCGAGCTCGAGAAGCCGCTTGATGAGCGTGTCCTTGCCGACACCCGACGGGCCGGAGATGACGATCATCAGGCCACGCTTCTTTGTCATCTGCAAGAGTTCCAGAAGATCCGGAAATCTTCCGGCGGCGGCGCTTCGAAGCTCATCTCCTCTTTTGTCCGCGGGTGCCGCAGCCGCAGCCGCCAGGCGTGGAGCATCGGCCGCGACAACTCATCCGCGCGCCCGCCGTATTCCGCGTCGCCCGCGACGGGGTGTCCCAAAGCGGCGAGGTGCACCCGGATCTGATGGGTCCGGCCGGTGTCGAGGTCACAGCGCAGGAGTGTATGCCCGCCCCGCCGCTCGACCACCTCGTACCGCGTCCGCGCAAACCGACCCCCGCTGACGACCGCCATGCGCTTGCGCTCCCTGGGATGCCGCCCGATCGGCCCTTCGAGCTCGCCGGCTGCGTCCTTGATCTGCCCCTGGACGATGGCCAGGTAGGTGCGGCTGAGGGACCGGTCCTTGAGCTGCGCCGAAAGTGCGCGGTGGCTCAAGTCGTTGCGGGCGACGACGATCAGCCCGGAGGTGCCCTTGTCGAGCCGGTGAACGATTCCCGGTCGCGACGCGCCGCCGACCTCCGACCACGTCCCACCGCGGCCCAGAAGCGCATGGACGAGCGTGCCGGTGTGGTGGCCGGGCGCAGGATGGACGACCATTCCGGCGGGCTTGTTGATGACCGCCAGGTCATCGTCCTCGTAGAGGACCTCGAGCGGGATCGCCTCCGCGGCGGCGTCGATGACATAGGCCTCTGGGATCTCGAACTCGACCAGGTCGCCCACTCCGACCCGATCAGCGGGATCCGCGGGCTGGCCGTTGACGCGAACCATGTGGCTCTTGATGAGCCGCGCCGCGGCGGAGCGGCTCAAATCGGTCGCGTGCGCTGCCAGGAAGCGGTCCAGCCGCGGGGCGGCGGCTTCCGCTATGAGGCGCTGGGTTTGCGTATCAAGTACCCGGCGATGAGCCCGACGACGCCGATGCTGATGGCCGAATCCGCGACGTTGAACACGGGCCAGAAGTGGACGTTGACGAAGTCGGTCACGGTCCCGTGCACGATCCGGTCGTAACCGTTGCCGAGCGTGCCGCCAAGGACCAGGCCGAGAACTGCGTCATTCCAGAGATTGCTCGGACTGCGCAGGACGTACACGACCAGCCCGACCGCGACGACCACCGAGGCGGCAAGGAAGAACCACGCGAATGCGGGCGCAAAACCGAACGCCGCCCCCGAGTTGCGCACGTTGGTGATCCCGACCAGGTGCCCGATGACGGAGACCTCGGTGCCATACGGAATCTCCGCCGCGACCAGGCTCTTCGTCACCCGGTCGAGCACGAAGACCCCGAGGGCGAGCAGCACGAAGACAAGCCGGCCCGCGGTCACCACGCCTAGCTTCGCTTGAGGCCGATCCAGATCTGCTCTCCTTCCAGCATCAGCTGGTCGCCGTCGAAGTCATCCGCGCGACCGTGCTCGAGGGTGACCGACAGGGTTTCGTTCTTGATGTAATCGCCGTGGCGCTGAATCGCACGCACGAGCATCCCATCGGCCTCATACCTCGTGTGGATACGGTCCTCGACGTTCAGGCCGAGCTTCTTGCGGCGATCCTGGATCGCGCGCACGACCTCGCGGGCGAGCCCCTCCAGGCGAAGCTCTTCGGTGATCTCGGTGTTCAGCTTGACGTCCGGCGCTCCGAAGACCAGCTCCTTGACGTTGAGCTCCTCACGCACGATCTGAGCGATGTCCTCGGGCAGCGGATCGCCCGGAAGGGCGATCGACGCCAGCGGCTGGCGGACCTTCATCCGCGCCGCGTCCCGAGCCGCAAGCCCGGCCTCCACAGCTTGCCTCGCGCGCGCCATGTCGGCCTCGACCTGGCCGTCCTGGTACGGCGATGGCTCTGGGAAGTCGCTGAGGTGCACCGATTCGCCGTTCGACAGGTTCCGGTACATCGCGTCAGAGGAAAAAGGGGCGAATGGGGCCATAAGCCGGCAGACGGTGCGCAACGCCTCGTACAGCGTCTGGTACGCCGCCGCTTTGTCGCGGTCGGATTGCGACTTCCAGAACCGCCTGCGCGAGCGCCTGATGTACCAGTTCGACAGGTCGTCGACGAAGCGCTGGATTCGGCGGGCCGGCTCGTTCGCGTCGTATGCATCCAGGCCGCCCGAGACCGCGTCGCTCAGTCCGCTCAACCTCGAAAGCAGCCACCGGTCGAGCACGTGGCGCTCGGCGACAGGGACGGCGGGCTTAGCTGGATCGAATCCGTCCAGCCTCGCGTACGTGACGAAGAACGAGTAGCAGTTCCAAAGCGGGATGAAGAACTGCTGCACGGTTTCCCTCAAAGCGGCGTCGCCGGTGCGGTAGTTCTCTCCAACCGGCGTTGAGGTGTAGAAGTACCAGCGCACCGCATCGGTGCCGAACGTGTCGAACAGGTAGTTCGGGTCCAGCACGTTGCCGCGTGACTTCGACGCCTTCTTGCCTTTCGGGTCGACCACCAGTCCCAGACAGATGACGTTGCGATACGCGTTTTGCTTGAAGAGCAAAGTCGAGATCGCGAGCAGCGAGTAGAACCAGCCGCGGGTCTGGTCCATCGCCTCCGAGATGAAGTCTGCGGGGAACGTCTCCTTGAACTCCTTATCGCCGTGCCGCGGATAGCCGCGCTGCGCGAACGGCATCGAGCCAGAGTCAAACCAGGCGTCGAGCACCTCAGGGACCCGCCTTGAGACACCGCCGCACTTGTCGCAGGGCAGCGTGATAGTGTCGATAAACGGCCGGTGCAGGTCTGTGTCTTCCGCGAGGCCTAGCTCGGCCGAGGAGCTGACGCACTTCTGCTCGCCGCACTTCTCGCAGACCCAGAATGGAAGCGGCGTGCCCCAGTAGCGCGAGCGAGAGATGGCCCAGTCGACGTTGTTCTCCAGCCAGTCGCCCATGCGGCCGGTCTTGATGTGCGCGGGCACCCAGTTCGTCGCGTTGTTGTTGGCGATCAGCTCCGCTTTGCGCGCGGTGGTCTGCACGTACCACGAGTCAAGGGCGTAATAGATCAGCGGCGTCTTGCAGCGCCAGCACTCGGGATACGTGTGGAGAATCGTCTCGGACCTGTAAAGCAAGCCTCGTTCCTTGAGATCGTCGAGGATGACCGGGTCGGCGTCCTTGACATGCAGGCCGGCGAACTTCTCTACGTACGGAAGAAACTTCCCGTCGAGGCCCACCGTGTGCTTGAACGGAATGCCCCTCTCCTGGCACAGGCGCAGGTCGTCGACGCCGTACAGCGCCGAGGTGTGCACGACGCCGGTGCCTTCCTCGGTGGAGACGAAATCCGCGTCGACGATGTACTGCGCGCGACCCTCGCTCGGCACGGAGTAGGGGTACAGCGGCTCGTAGTCGAGGCCCACCAGGTCGCGGCCCTTCATTCGCTCCACGACCTCAGGCGATTCGTTCAAGACCTCGAGCCTGGCCTCGGCCAGGATCAAAAACCCGTCGCCGTCCTTGACCTTGATGTAGTCGACGTCGTTGTCCACTGCAAGCGCCACGTTGCCGGGCAATGTCCACGGCGTGGTGGTCCAGGCGAGGATCGCAGTTCTTGGGTCTTGCTTGAGCCGGAACCTGACGTACACGCTTGGGTCGGGCACGTTGTCCCGGTAGCCCTGAGCGAGCTCGTGGCTGGACAGCGGCGTGGCGCAGCGCGAGCAGTAGGGCGCGACACGGAAGCCCTTGTAGACGAGGCCCTGCTTCCACATCTCGCTGAGCGCCCACCAGACGGACTGGATGTAGTCGGGCGTCAGCGTCCAGTAGGCGTTCTCGTAGTCCAGCCAGAAGCCCATGCGCTCGCTGAAGGCCACCCAGTCCGAGACGTACTCATACACACTGGCGCGGCAGAGCTCGTTGAAGCGCTCGATGCCGATCTCGTTCTCGATCTCGAACTTGCCGGAGATCTTGAGCTTCTTCTCGATCTCGATCTCTACCGGCAGCCCGTGCGTGTCCCATCCGGCTTTCCGCTCGACATAGAACCCCTTCATCGTCTTGTAGCGAGGGAAAAGGTCTTTGAAGGCGCGGGCGAGGATGTGGTGCGTGGCGGGCTTGCCGTTCGCGGTCGGCGGCCCTTCGTAGAAGACGAAGCGAGGCTTTCCCGCTCTCAGCTCGAGCGATTTCTGGAAGGTGCCCTCTTCCTTCCAGAGCGCCATGATCTGCTTCTCCAGCTCGGGGAAGCTGACCTTCTGATCGACCTTCTCAAACATCGTCGTCAGAGATTACGCAGTGCGGCGATCACAAAGTATGCGACGAGGGTGACGACCAGCGGCGAGAGATCCATTCCGGAGACCGGTGGCAGCCGGCGCCGGACGGGTCCAAGGATCGGCTCGGTGAACTGGTAGACGAACCGATAGACCGAATTGTTGGGGTACGGGCTCACCCACGAGAAAACGACCCTGATCAGGATGAGGATGATGAGGGCGTAGAGGGCGTAGATGATGAAGGTTGCGATCAGTCCCATGGCGTTACGTGGCGCGAGGTCCGAACAGCGCCTGGCCCAATCGTAGCATCGTGCTTCCGGCGGCCAGGGCCGCCTCGAAGTCGCCGCTCATCCCCATCGAAAGGATCGGGAGGCGGCGTCCGACACGCTGCTCGGCGAGCGTGTGCAGGAGGCGGAGTTCGTTGAACGCCGGCGTCGGATCGCCTTCCGACGGGCCCATCCCCATCAGCCCTTGAAGGTCGAGCAAGCTCGCCACCGTGGTGATCAGCTCGTGCGCCTGCTCGGGCGCGACGCCGGATTTCTGCGGCTCGCGCGCGATGTTCACCTCGACAAGGACGGCCTGCTTGGGGTCGTGACGGGCGATCGCCTCCGCCAGGCGCAGCGAGTCGACCGACTGGATGAGCGCGAACCGGCCCGCAGCCTGCTTGGCCTTGTTGGTCTGCAGATGGCCGATCAGATGCCATTGCGCGCCTTGCACCACCTCCATCTTCGGCAGCGCTTCCTGGACCCTGTTCTCGCCGAGGATGAGCAGGCCGGCAGCGATCGCTTCGCGGCAGGCCTCGACGCCAAATCCCTTGGTCACGGCTACGATCGCGACCTCGTCCGGGTTGCGCCCGGCGGCGGCGATCCGCGCGCTGACGCGGGCCAGCCTCTCGAGTAATGTCGGTTCGGTCACTTGATGGCGACGATCGCGCCGAATCGCTTGCCGTCTGGATGGCGGCGGTGAGAGGGAAAGAGGTAGTGCTCCTTCGTGCAGATGCCGATGTCGTAGACGGATTTGGCGCCCGCGTCCATTAGTTGGGCGCGATTGGCGGCCGCAAGGTCGAGCAGGAAACGGTCGCCGGAGGGGGTGATGAATCGCGCATCGAACTGAGACGCGACCTCCTCACCGACCTCGTAGCAGCGGCCGCAGATGCCTGGGCCGATGCCCGCTCGAACATGACGGCATCCGTACTCGTCGTGCATGAATGTCACCGTCGCCTTTGCAACTCCCGCATGCGTGCCGCGCCATCCCGCGTGAACGAGGCCGGCAACTCTCTTCTCTGGGTCCCACAGCACGATCGGGTAGCAGTCGGCGTAGGTGGCGAACAGAGCAACGCCCGGCTGATCTGTCACGAGAGCGTCGACGTCGTCGACGGACTCGGTTGGCCGGTCGACCCGGGCCACCGCCGAACCATGTACCGATCCGACGGCCGTGAGCTGGGCGCCGTCCAGGCCCAGCACATCCGCAAACGTGCGTCGCGCAGCAAGGACGGGAGCCGGGTCGGGGGCATGCTTGAGGCCTACCGAGCCGATCGCCAGCGTGGAGAAGCCGTGAACGAAGCCCGGTTCGTCAGCAAGCTCGGGCACATGGAGAGCCGCCGGCGTCGTCGTCACTACTCGAGCTTACGTTGCACTGGCGGCCGGGTTCATCCCGGCCGCGACTTTGTTCCCTCGTCTCCCAATCGTTGCTGGGAGCAAACATTCAACAAATCCCAACAGCGGGAAAGAGAGCAGCAGCGCGCAGCGCTGCGATGAGAGGGAACCGGCAGGTTCCCTCTCATACTTTTACGAACGGCGGGAGCTTAGTACCTGCTCGATCTCTTTTTTGACCTGCTGGAGGTCCATGAACTCGCGGTAGACAGACGCGAACCGGATGTACGCGACCTC
>DASQAU010000065.1:0-3608 GCA_035635595.1 Candidatus Eiseniibacteriota bacterium | reverse complement strand
CGTTGCTGCCTCGACCGCCGTCTCATTCCAGGGTGCGCGGAGGTTCAGAGCCGCGGGATGCGCGTCGAGGAGCTCGCGCACCCGGACGAGGTTGCCGTGAGCGTTTCCGACCAGCTCCTCGACCACCGCCTGCTCGACTTGAGGCATCGCCTCCAGTATCGCAAGCCTTCATGCACGAAATAGTTTTGGACCGCGTTCCGGTTCAAGTACACGGAATGCGCGCTTTTGCCATCGACGCCTTCGGTCAGCCAGGTTCGATTCACGACCTGCCCGATCCCGAGCCCGCTTCAAACGAGGTGCGCGTGCGGGTGGCCGCCGCTTCGATCAACCCGTTCGACAACGTCGTGCTGAAGGGCTATCTCAAGGATCGGATGGAGCATCGATTCCCCCTGATTCCCTGCAGTGATCTCGCCGGCACCGTCGATGCGCTCGGCGCCGGCGTCGAGGGGTTCGCGGTCGGCGATTCCGTTTTCGGGGTCACCGGACGGATGCTCGGCGACGGCACGCTGGCTGAGCTCACGACGGCGTCGACGGGCACGATCGCCAAGCGTCCGGCGGCGGTCAGTGAGGTCGAGGGGGCGGCGTTGCCCCTCGCCGGCGTCTCTGCGCTGATGTCAGTGGAGGCCGTAGCCCCCCAGCCAAACGATGTGGTCGTCATCGTCGGCGCCTCGGGAGGAATCGGCAGCTACGCGATACAGCTGGCAGTCAGCAGCGGCGCTCGCGTCGTCGCTGTCACCAGCAAGGGCAAAACCGAATACGTGACGAGCCTGGGCGCCGACGAGGTGATCGATCGCACCGCCGGCGACGTCGTCGAAGCGCTCAAGGCCAAGCACCCCGAAGGGGTTGCGGCGATCATCGACACGGGCAGCGACGCAGCCGGGCTGGCTCGATTGAGCGAGACGGTGCGCAAGGGCGGAACGGTCACCTCGATGAAGGGAGCGGCCGCGATCGAAGACCTCGCCAAGCGCGGCATCAAGGGGGTCAACGTCGGCACGCAAGTCACGAAAGAGCGTCTTGACCACCTGGCCAGGCTCGCGGCCGAGGGAAAGTTGAAAGCGCCTCGCATCCAGACTTTCCCTCTCGAGGAGGCCGGCGACGCCTTCCAGCTGATCGTTCAGGACACCCACCTCGGCAAGCTGGTGGTGAGGATCTAGCGCCCTACGCCCGCACCCGACGGTGAGGGCTGAAGCAGGCCTTCCAGGACGCGACGCATCAGCCTCCTGAGCGTGGCGCGCTCCTCGGGCGACAGCACTGCGAGCACTTCCTCTTCAAGGGTTTCACGGGCTTTGTCCGCGCGCTCGAGCGCGTGCCGGCCCGCGGCGGTCAGCTCGACGATGTGGCGGCGGCGGTCCTGAGGATCCCGGCGGCGGACCAGATAGCGGGCGGATTCGAGCTCGTTGAGCAGGATGACGACCCCGTTCGCGTCCATGAACATCCCGGCCTCGAGCTCCTGTTGTGAGACCCCGGGGTGGTCCCGGATGAAGCCGAGCGCGATGTAAGGCTTGATTCGCATGCCGAGCAGCTCCTCGGAAGACCGGCGGTGGATCGCCTTGTTGAGCTGTGTGACCAGGGATACCAACCCCTGCTCGGTTCGCCTCTCCTCTCTCTTCACAACTATTAATCCTATCACCAATTCTTAACTATCGGACTCGACTAGATAATCCATGAAATAGTGATCATCATGATCCTGTTATAGTGATCGTCCCGAGCCGCATTTGATCTGGGAGATTTCCATGAATTCGAACGTTCGCCGTTGGGTTGCCCTGGTGGTGGTCTGCTTCGGCCAGCTGATGATCGTGCTGGACTCCACCATCGTGAACGTCGCGCTGCCCTCGATACAGCACGACCTCAACTTTTCCCAGGCCGACCTGACCTGGGTCGTCAACTCATACATGATCGCCTACGCCAGCTTCCTGCTCGTCGCAGGCAGGTTCGGTGATCTGATCGGGCGCCGGAAGGTCTTCCTGGCCGGCGTGCTGCTGTTCACGGCAGCCTCGGTAGCGTGCGGGCTCTCACACGGAGCCACAGAGCTGGTGGTGGCTCGATTCATCCAGGGCCTTGGCGCCTCACTGTCCGCTGGGGTGATCATCGCCATCATCGTCACGGAGTTTCCGAAGCCGATCGAGCGCGCTCAGGCGATGAGCCTGTTCACCTTCGTCATCGCGGGTGGCGGCTCACTGGGACTTCTCGCCGGGGGCGCGCTCACCCAGTGGGTGAACTGGCACTGGATCTTTTTCATCAACCTGCCGATCGGCGTCGCGACACTGGTCCTTGGCGCGTGGCTGATCGACGAAAACCGCGGCCTCGGGTTGAGCCATGGAGTCGACGTCGTGGGAGCGATCCTCATCACAGCTGCGCTGATGCTGGGCGTCTACGCCATCGTCACCGCGGCCGACCTCGGCTGGACCTCGGTACACACGCTGGGCTTCGGTGGCGCGGCGCTGGCAATGATCGCCGCATTCGTAGTCCTCGAGTCCCGCCTGCGAAACCCGATCATGCCGCTCCGCATCCTCAGGCTGCGATCGCTGACCGGCTCGAGCCTGACCCGTGCGTTTGTCTTCTCAGGCATGTTCACGAACTTCTTCGTGGGCGCGCTCTACCTCCAGAACATCAGGGGCCTCTCGGCTTTCGAAACCGGCCTCGCGTTCCTGCCGACGACGATTGTGCTGGCGGCTCTTTCGGCGGGCCTTTCGGCACGATTGATGAGCCGTTTTGGGCCGAGAAACCTCGCGATCGCGGGACTCATCGTGATCGGAAGCGCGCTTTTCCTGCTCTCCGGCGCCGACCCGCAATCGAGCTACTTCCCGACGATTTTCGCCGCGTATCTGCTGTTCGGACTGGGCGGCGGGCTCGCCTTCATGCCGCTCCTCTCGATCTCGATGTCGGAGGTGCCTTCCGCCGACGCCGGCCTGGCTGCCGGGTTTGGAAACGTGACGATGCAGATGGGGGCCGCCATAGGCCTGGCTGCTCTAGGCGCGATTTCGACCGCCCACGCCCAGACTCTGATCGCGCAGGGCCAGACCATTTCCGTCGCCCTGACCGGCGGCTACCAGCTCGCATTCCTGCTGGCGGCCGCCTGCGTGCTTGCCGGGCTGGTCGTTGTGCTGATCGTGATCCAGCCGTCCGTCGGGATAGGCGCCCGCAGGACGTCACGGGTCGAGCTCGACCACGCCGAGGTGGAGGCGGCCTAAGGCGTTTTCACTCGGGCGTAGAAGCGACACGGCGGCGATTCCGCAGTCGTGTGGAAGTTCCAGTGACGGCACCAAGCGGTGCCGTCAAACTTCCGGCACGTTCCGCACGTGACGCGTGGGTGCTCGACGTGGGTCTTCTTCATGTGATCCTGTGGGCGCTCACCAGGAAAGTTCTCACTCACAGCACCTGACCACTTAAGCAGAATCCAAAGTGAAGCTCTAGGCCGAATTTACTTCGGCCGTCCCTTATGCCCCTTCCAGGCGCCACCCAGCGTGGCCGAGGAGAGGAGGGGGTCCCGCGGGGGAGGACGTCTGTCCTCCCCCGCGAAAACAAATGACCCCGACGGATCGCCTCTCGAGGACTGGTACCGGCCTTGCGGCCAATTCCTGCCCTTTCGAACGTTTCCCTCGGGGCCG
>DASQAU010000064.1:0-3444 GCA_035635595.1 Candidatus Eiseniibacteriota bacterium | reverse complement strand
AGCTCCTTCATCGACCTCGACGCCTGCTCGTGCGCCCGCTTGTAGAGCGTGATGCGCTCGGGCATCCCCTCGCCCGCTGCGAGGGCCGTCGCACCTTCATACAACCCCATCAGTCCGTCGGGCGAGCTCTCCTCGATGATGAACACAGTGTTCTCCAGATAAGGCTGGAACTCCTCGGGGATCGAATCCACCGCGGCCTGCGCCGCCTCCTCGAACTCCTTCATGCTCACTCGCATGCATGAATTGAAGCGGGTGCTGGTCGTTGGTGCGGGGACCATGGGTTCGCAGATCGCGCTGCAGACGGCGCTGTCCGGTCGCTACGAGGTCACCCTGGTTGACTCCGTCCCAGGTCAGCTGGAGAGGGCTCGGGCCCAGAGCCGGCGCCTGCTCGAACGCGCGGTCGCAAAGGGACGGCTCGCGGAGCCGGCCGCGGCTAATTCGCTCGCCGCCATCAGGGACTCGAATGACCTCGGCGGCGCGGCGGTTGACGCCGACCTTGTGATCGAGGCGGTGATCGAGGACTTCGCGGCGAAGAAGAAGGTATTCGAAAGCCTCGGCCGGCACGCCAAGAAGGGCGCGATCCTCGCCAGCAACTCCAGCACCATCGCGATCAGCCGGTTGGCCGACTTCACCGGACGACCGGAGCAGTGCTGCAACATGCACTTCTTCCACCCGGTCACGGTGATGCAGCTCTGCGAGGTCGTGCGAGGCCCGAAGACGTCCGATGCGACCGTTGCGAGCGCGATGGAGTTCGTCCGCAGCATCGACCGGACGCCCGTGTTGCTGCACAAGGAGATCTGGGGCTTCATCGTCAACCGCATTCTTTTCGCGGCATCCGAAGAGGCCATGCGGCTGCTCGAAGGCGGCTACGCGAGCGCAGAGGACATCGACATCGCGGTGCAGAAAGGTCTCAACTGGCCGATGGGTCCATTCCACCTGCTGGATTTCAGCGGCCTCGACATCTTTTACGGGGCGATGAAGGATCGTCACCGGCAAGGCGAAGGAGAGGATGCGCCGGAGGTGCTCCGCAAGCTGGTCGAGGACGGACATCTCGGCCGCAAGACGGGCAAGGGCTTTTTCGAGTACCCGAAATAGTCCGGCGGGGCATCATTGGTCTTGCCCCCGTAGCCCAATGGCAGAGGCAGCCGGCTTAAACCCGGTCCAGCGCGGGTTCGACCCCCGCCGGGGGTACTGCCCTCCTACAATCGTCGGGAATGGGCCTCCGACTTGAAGACGACCCCGACGAGGATCCGGACGAGCCCGACCAGCCGAACCATCCAGGCGACGGGGCTGCCGCTATGGGTGTCGTGCCATCGGTGGGGCTGCCCCTGCGCGAGTGGGAATTCTCGACACAGGTTCTGACCGTGGCACAGCTTGTTGACGGCGTCACGCTGGTCAAGCTCCTCAAAGAAGCCGGTGTGGACGGATGGGAGCTAACCGACGTGATCGACGGGGGGGAGAAGCGCGTGCTCCTGATGAGGAGACCGAAGCGCTCAGCGCGTGAGTCGCGACGGGTTGGGTTCGCGCCTCCTTCACACAACTGACAACCGCACCTACACGCCGCAAGCGGCGAATCCTGGTGGTCGAGGACGACGCTCCGATCCGGATGCTCATCGCAGAGGTCTGCAAGCTGCAGGGCCATGAAGCGATTGAAGCTGCGACAGGCGCGCAGGCGATCGAGCTCGCCACCACCACGCAGCCCGACCTCGTTCTAGTCGATTGGGTGCTGCCCGACATCAGCGGCACTGAGGTCATCCGGGAGCTGCGGCGCCAGGGCTTGATCAGCCCGATGGTCATACTGACCGGGCGCTCCACGAAGATGGACGAGGTGGTCGGCCTTGAAGTCGGCGCCGACGACTACATCACCAAGCCATTCGACTCCCGCATCCTCGCCGCACGCATCAATGCCCACCTGAGGCGCTCTGCCCTCGCGGAGACCGGTGGTGGTCGCGAGGGGGTGCTCAGCATCGGCTCGCTTCAGATCGACAACGCGGCGCGCCGCGTGAAGATTGGGGACCAGGAGATCTCGCTCACGATGACCGAGTTCAACCTCCTCGCCGTGCTGGCGGCCAACCCCGAGCGGGTGCTGACCCGGGCCCAGCTGCGAGACAAGGTCTGGGGTTATCCGCACGACCTCGACGACCACTCGGTGGATCCGCATGTGCAGCGGCTGCGCCGCAAGCTCTCCGACCACTCGAATTCCGGTGTGAGCCTGGAGGCTGTGCCCGGCCTGGGTTACCGTCTGACGGTCAAATCCGTTTGACCCATCGGATGCGTTACCTGTAGGCATGGGCGACCAGCGTCCGATTGGGATCTTCGACTCTGGCGTGGGCGGGCTCACGGTACTCAAGGAAATCCGCGAACGGCTTCCGCTCGAGCCGACCATCTACGTCGCTGACCTGCTGCACTTCCCGTACGGCCCTCGCTACCAGGACGAGGTGCGTGGGTTCGCGATTGACATCATCCGCTACCTCGAATCGCGCGACGTCAAGCTCGTTGTCATCGCCTGCAACACCGCCACGGCCGCCGCGCTGAACCATGCGCGAGAGCTCTTCGAGCTGCCGATCATCGGCGTGATCAGCCCTGGCGCGCAAGCCGCGGTCGAGGCGACGGTGAACAACCGCATCGGAGTGATCTCGACCGAGGGCACCATGAGGAGCCAGGAATACCTCCACGCGATCAAGGAGCTCGACCCCATGGTCGGCGTGTATCAGAAGGCATGCCCCGAGCTCGTCGAGATCGTCGAGGCCGGCGAGGCCGACTCGCCTCGGGCGGAGCGCGTGCTGCGCGACAACCTCGCCGAAATCGTGAGCCTCGGCGCGGACACGCTGGTCCTCGGGTGCACTCATTACCCGCTCCTGAAGCCCGCAATCGACCGCGTGTACCCGGAACGTTTCAAGCTGATCGATTCGGCCACCACCACCGCGGCGAAAGTCGAGCGACACCTCGAGCACTCGCGGTTGCGCGCGGCAGCTGGAACTCCTCGCCACGAGGTGCTTGTCACGGCCGTGCCGCAGCGATTCGATGAGATCGCCGCCAACCTCTTTGGCGAGGCCATCGAGGCCGAGGAGGTGCAGATCTGGGAGCCACAGAAGACGTAGAGATCTTCGGGCCGGTGGTCGCTGACCTCTCTGCTGTCGAGGCAGCGCTCCGAGACGAGATACAGCGCGATCCGGACGCCGTCTCGGCGCCCATGGCGGACCTCTTTGCAGCAGGAGGCAAGCGACTCCGCCCGGCGCTCGTGCTGCTCTCAGCGAAATGCGGCGAGTACGACCTCGAGAAACTTCTGCCGGCGGCGATGGCCGTGGAGCTCACTCACGCGGCCACGCTTGTGCACGACGACGTCATCGACCGGTCAGCGGTCCGGCGCGGGCGCCCGACGGTGGCCGCTTCGCTGGGCGACGAGCCCGCCATCGTGATCGGGGACTTCTATTTCGCCAAGGC
>DASQAU010000063.1:0-1519 GCA_035635595.1 Candidatus Eiseniibacteriota bacterium | reverse complement strand
TGGATGTCCTCATCCGTTTCGCGGAATTTGAACTCGCCGCTGTCGAGCTCGCGCTTGATGCGGCGCAGGCCGCGCTCGATCGACGTGAGCTTCGCCCTCGACAGAAGGCCAGCCTTGGACAGCCCCCGCGCATGCGCGACGCTGCCGGCGATGTCGAAGGGATAGAGCTCGAAGTCCGTTTCCAGCGACGACGAGAACCGCTCGAGCTCGGGATGGAGGGGCTTGCGAAAACGCGAGCCCCAGAGCTTTCCTCCCTCTCCCGTTCGGGGAGAGGGCTGGGAAGAGGGGCTTAAGTTCGATTTGCCTATCGTGTGAGCCTCTTCACGTCTCCGAGCAGGTTGCCGAGGTCCCGCGCGTGCAGCTGGCCCTGGACCCTTGCCGATGTGCGCACCCCCATCCCCCACAGCTTGATGAATCCGGCCGCAGCCGACTGGTCGAAGACGTCGCCCTTACCGTACGTGGCGAGTGAGAGCTGATAGAGCTGGTACGGGCCCTTGCGTCCGACCACCTGCGAGGAGCCTTTGAACAGCTTGACCCGAACCTCCCCGGTGACGTGGCGCTGCGTCTCGGCGACGAACGCATACAGGGCATCGCGGAGCGGGCTGAACCAGAGGCCGTCGTAAACCATCTGCGCCCACTGCTGGGCAACGATGTCCTTGAAGCGCGCGACCTCCTTGGGCAGCGTGATGTCTTCGAGCGCCTGGTGCGCCTGCAGCAGCAGCACCGCAGCCGGCGCCTCGTAGATCTCGCGTGACTTGATGCCGATCAAGCGGTTCTCCAGGTGGTCGATTCGGCCGACACCGTTTTCTCCGCCGACCCGATTGAGGGCGGTGACCAGCTCCAGCGCGTCGACCGGCTTGCCGTCGAGCGAGACGGGCAGTCCTTCCTTGAACCCGATCTCCAGGTAGGCCGGCTCGTCGGGGCAGTCCCGCGGGTCGCTGGTCCAGCTGTACACGTCGCGTGGCGGTTCCGCCCACGGGTCTTCCAGCACGCCGGCCTCGATCGAGCGGCCCCACAGGTTCTCGTCGGTCGAGTAAGGCGACCGCACCGTGGCGGGCACCTCGATCCCGTGTTTCGCTGCGTACTCGATCTCGTCGTCGCGATTCATGCCCCATTCGCGAACCGGCGCGACGACCTCCAGGTCCGGCGCAAGGGCTGCTGTAGTGACGTCGAAACGCACCTGGTCGTTTCCCTTGCCGGTGCACCCGTGTGCGATGGCGGTCGCCCCCTCGCGCCGCGCGATCTCGACCATCATCGCCGCGATCAGCGGCCGGCCCAACGCGGTCGCCAGCGGGTACTCCTTCTCGTAAACGGCGCCCGCCTGCAGCGAAGGCCAGACGAAAAGCTGCAGGAACGGCGCCCGCCCGTCCGCGACATATGCGGCCGACGCGCCGATTTTCAAGGCGCGCGCCTGGATCGCTTCGAGATCTTTCTTCTCACCCAGGTCGACTGTGAAAGCGATCACGTCCCAGCCGAGATCCTTCAGCCACCGGATCGCCACCGACGTGTCGAGGCCGCC
>DASQAU010000062.1:0-16363 GCA_035635595.1 Candidatus Eiseniibacteriota bacterium | reverse complement strand
GCGAACGCGGCGCACGCTGCGAGCTTCCCACTCGTAGCCAACGATCCCGCGCTTAACGTGCTCGCCAACGAGCAGATCACCGACGAAGAGGAGGCGGCCGAGCGGGCTGCCGAGCTCGCAGCGGAGCAGGCTGAGAAGGCCGCTGAAGCCGCGGCCGAAGCCGCCGCGGAGGCCGCGGAGGCTGCCGAGGCTGACGAGGACGCCGACGAGGTCGAGGCCGAGGACAAGGACGCAGAGCACCAGGTCGAGCACCAAGACGGCGGCGATCACGAAAGCGACTAAAGCGGAGCGTTGAAGCACTGGGAGCCGGGCCTCGGGGCCCGGCTCTTTCTTATTGTTTTCGCCTCTGGACGAACTCGAAGCCGAAACGGCCCTTCACGCACAGGTGGCCGGCGGTGACGCTGTGATCCAGAGGCGATGTCACCTTGACGATCGAGTTGTCCTGCACGTGAAGCTCCAGCATGCATCCGACCCCGCAGTACGGGCACACCGTCTCGGTCACCGTTTGCTGTGATTCATCCCACGTTCCCGCCTGACGCATGTCGTGCTCGCTCTTGAACATGAGCGCACCTGTCGGGCACACGCCGATGCAGTTGCCGCAGTAAACGCATGCCGAGTCAGGCAGCGGCGTGGTGAACTCGGTGGAGATGTGCGCGTCGAAGCCTCGGCCTGCCACACCGATGGCGAACGTGTTCTGGGCATCGACGCCGCACGCCTCGACGCATTTGTAGCAGAGGATGCAGCGCGAGTAGTCGCGCACGTAGAGGACGTTGTCGATCTTCACGGGCTGCGCGACGGTGGCGACGTTCGAGCCGAACCGGTCAGGGGTCGCACCGTATCGAGCCATCCAACCGTGCACCTGCGGTGAGCACAGCGACATATCGACCGATGACGCGAGGAGTTCGAGCACCAGGCGCCGGCTGTGACGAACCCTTTCTGACTCCGTCAGGATTTTCATTCCGGCCTCAACCTTGCGCGAGCACGCCGGCACGAGCACCCGTGCGCCTTCGAGCTCCACGACGCAGACACGGCACACGTTGACCGGCGTCAGCGTCTCGAGCTGGCACAGCGTCGGAGTGTCGATGCGGAGCCGGCGGCAGGCGTCGAGGATCGTCGTCCCTTCGAGCACCTCCAGCTCCCGACCGTCGATGCTCACCTTCACCAACCGCTTCGGTAAGCCAACGAAAACTCTTTCCGCCATCTAGACGACCTTGAGCTGGATCACAGCCGAGGTGATGGCGTTGGCTGCCGTCTGGCCGAGCCCGCAGATCGATGCGTCGCGCATCGCCTGCGCGATGTCGCTGAGAAGAGCGATGTCGGACTCTTCCCGACGGTCGTTCAGCAGCCTGTGAAGGACTTCTTCCTGCCGCACGGTGCCGACGCGGCACGGCACGCATTGCCCACATGACTCGTCCCGGAAGAATCGCGCGATGCGAAGCAGGATTTGCTTCAGGTCAGCCGTGTCGTCGAGGACGATGACCGCGCCTGATCCGAGCGTGGCGCCGATGGCGCGCGTGCCCTCGAAGCTGAGCGGAACATCAAGCTGCTGCTCGGTCACAAACGAGCCTGCCGCTCCACCCAGCAGCACAGCCTGCAGCTTCCTACCTTCGTGGAGGCCGCCCGCGACGTCGATCAGCGCCCGCAGCGTGGTGCCCATCGGGACTTCGTAGAGTCCCGGCTCGCGGACGTGACCCGACAGGCAAAACAGTCGAGTGCCGGTCGAGTCCTGGGTGCCCGTGGCCGCAAACGCTGCACCTCCGTCGACGAGGATGTCCAGCACGTTGACGAGTGTCTCGACGTTGTTGACCAGGGTCGGCTTGCCGAAAAGCCCTGCCTGGACCGGAAATGGCGGCTTGTTGCGTGGTTCGCCTCTTTTTCCTTCGATCGAGTTGAAGAGCGCCGTCTCCTCGCCGCAGATGTACGCGCCGGCGCCGCGCCGGACCTCTATCTCCACATCGAGCAATCCATGCGCCCGTGTCTGCTCGATGGCGTTTTCGATCCGATGCCTCGCCAGCGGGTACTCCCCACGCACGTACAGGTAACCCTTCTCGCAGCCGGTGGCGAAAGCGGCGATCGTCATCGCTTCGATCACGGCGAATGGATCGCGCTCCATGAGCTCCCGGTCCTTGAAAGTCCCAGGCTCCGACTCGTCCGCATTGCACACGAGGTAATGGGGGTGGGCCGGGGCCTTCGCCACAGAGTCCCATTTGCGCCCCGTGGGAAACGCCGCGCCTCCCCGGCCGAGAAGCCTCGCCTCGGTCACCTCGCGGATGACGCCTTCGGGACCCACCTCCTTCGCCCGCGTCAGTGCGGCATAGCCGCCGTGTTCGCGATAGCTATCGATGCTGTCGGGATCCACCACCCCAAGGCGTCGCAGCAACCCCCCTCCCGGGGTGAGGGTCGGGGAGAGGGGCTTGAGCTGGCTTGGCCACGCGCCGCCGCGCAGGATCTGCTTGGCGGCCTCGACGCTGAACGGCGCGACCTGCCGGTCCTCATGGTGTGCACCGGCGCGTTCTACGAGCGCGGCCGGAGCCCGGTCGCAGAGACCGAGGCAGGGACTGCGATGCCAGGTCTTTCCCGCGGGTCCGAAGTCGCGCCCGAGGGCTGAACACAGCTCGTCGGCTCCGGCGCACTTGCACGCGATGTCGTCGCAGACGTGGAGGGCGAGCGCAGGCCGCTCCTCCAGGGCAAAGCGTCCGTAGAAGCTGACGACCCCGTACGCCTCGGCGGGAGGGATCGACAGCCTCCGGCAGGCGTACTCGAGCGCGCCCCGGCTCACCCAGCCGACGCGGTCCTGGATGGCGTGGAGCACTGGAAGCAACACCGGTCTCTGCGCACGGGTGACGTGCCCGCCGAAAGCGATGTGGTCGTCCGCAGGGTGGCGCACGCCTCCCTCCCAGAGCGAGGAGGGGTCGCCAAGAACGCCATCCACGGCTGCAATCTCCTCGGCGGTCGCCGGCCCCCCGGTGGTCCGGATGTCCACTAAGCCGTGGCGCCCGCAGTGAGCTTGTCGATCCTGATCGCGCTCGCCTTGAACTCGGCGGTACCCGACTTCGGATCCGTCGCGTCGATGGTGAGGATGTTCGTCGCGACCTGGTCGGGGAAATGGAGCGTGAGAAAGGCGAGCCCCGGCCTGAGCGTGGCTTCGAAGCGAACCGGCACCTCCACCGATCCGCGACGCGAGCTGGCCATGACCCGCTCGCCATCCTGGATGCCGAGCCGCTGCGCGTCCGCGGGGGAGATCAGCAGCGCCTCCCTGCGACGCAGGGGTGACGTGTACTCGTTGGTCTGGACGCCGGTGTTGAACGAATCCAGCCGCCGGCCGGTCGTGAGCCGGATCGGAAACTCCTTGGTCAACCGATCGACGGGCGGGTCGTGCTCGACCGCATGAAGCGGAGCTCGCGGACCTTCGACCGGGTCACTCCAAAGCCGCTCATGCAGGAACAGCGTGCCTGGATGGGATTCGTCAGGGCAGGGCCACTGGATTCCGCCGAGCTCGTCCAGCCGTGCGTATGACATTCCCGCGTGCATCGGCGAAAGGCTGCGGCATTCGTTCCACACCTGCTCCGCGGTCGGCTGGCCCCAATCGCAACCGAGACGGTGCGCGAGGGCGCAGATGATGTCGACGTCGTCGCGCGCGCCGGCGGGTGGTTCCAGCGCGCGGCGCACCCGCTGCACCCGGCGCTCGCTGTTCGTGACGGTTCCCTCCGACTCGGCCCAACCCGCCGCCGCCGGAAGGACGACATGGGCGAGCTCAGCGGTTTGCGTCAGGAAGATGTCCTGGACGACGAGGTGTTCGAGACCGCTCAGGAGACGCACCGCTCGCGTCTGGTCCGCCTCGCTGCGCGCCGGGTTCTCACCGACGATGTATGCCGTTGTCAGCTCTCCATGCTCCATCGCCTCGAACATCTCGCTGAGGTGATAGCCCTTTTTGGTCGGAAACTGTGCGCCACCCCAAGCGCGGGAGAACTTGTCGTGAATCGCCGGTTCCTGTAAATCCTGAAAGCCGGGCATCCGGGCCGGAATCGCGCCCATGTCGCCTCCGCCCTGGACATTGTTCTGGCCGCGAAGCGGGTTGAGGCCGCAGCCGTACCGGCCGACCTTCCCCGTGAGCAGGGCCAGGTTGATGAGCGCGAGCACGTTGTCGGTCGCGTTGTGGTGCTCGGTGATGCCCAGCGTCCAGCAGATCATCGCTTTGTCCGCGCGCCCGTACTCGAGGGCGACGTCCCTGATCGCGTAGCCGGGCACCCCGGTCTCCTTCTCAGCAACCTCCAGCGTGTAAGCCTCGACGCAACGAGCGAACTCCTTATAGCCGGTGGTCGCGCGCTCTATGAATTCCTTGTTCGCGAGTCCGGCGTGGATGATGACACGCGCCATCGCGTTGGCCAGCGCGATGTCGCTACCCACGTCGATGCCCAACCACACGTCCGCCCACTCGCCGGAGCTGGTGCGTCGCGGATCCACCGCGACGAGTCGCGCTCCGTTGTGCACGCCGCGCAAGAGGTGATGGAAGAAGATCGGATGCGTCTCGCGAGCGTTCGAGCCCCATAGGATGACGAGGTCGGTCTCCTCAGCTTCCTGGTAAGACGAGGTGCCTCCTCCGGCTCCGAACACTGTCGCCAGACCGGCGACGCTTGGAGCGTGTCAAGTTCGGTTGCAGCTGTCGATGTTGTTGCTGTGCATGACGGCGCGAGTGAACTTCTGGGCCATGAAGTTCATCTCGTTGGTCGTCTTGGAGCAGCTGAACATGCCGAACGCGTTGGGGCCCCTGTCCCTCGCGGCGGCGAAGCCGGCGGCGGCCCGGGTCAGTGCTTCCTCCCAGGACGCGGGACGCAGCCGCCCGCCTTCCCTGACCAGCGGCTCGGTCAGACGAAGAAGGCCGTCACCCATGACGAAAAAACACTATAGGCGTCGGCTGATGCGCCGCATACCGCGCCGGCAGGCTTTAGATTGGTGGCGGAACCTGCGCTCGGGTCCAGTGCACGCCGCCGTCGTCGGTGAAGGCCAATCCGCTTGCCGCCGGCACCGACGGTGGAGCAGGTGCTGAGACCGAGACCCACGCGTGTTCGGGATCAAGGATGTAGAGGTTCGGGCGATACATCCATTGGGGCAACGTGTTGGTGACCTCGGTCCACGTCTGCCCAGCGTCTGAGGATTTGAACAGGCCCGAACCGCTCATCGCCCACCAATTGTCCGAGTCCCGGTAAGCGACATTGGCGGACGGTGGCTGAATGTAGCGCCAGGTGGCGCCGCTGTCGAATGACGTGGCGATGCGCGGCGGAGTGCCGCCCTGCGCTACGACACTTGCAACCACCCCGGCTTCCGGAAGGAGCTCAACTGTGGACTCAAAGCTCGAACCCGAATCCCAAGATCCGGCGGGCGGCGGAAGGTCGTGCCGCTGCCAGCTCTGGCCGGCGTCGCTGGACGCGTAGACATGCGGAGGGCTTGAGTCGACCCCGGCCATCCAGGCTTCGGTCGGGCTGCGGAGGCGTAGTTGGGTGGCGTCGGGCGGCGGGTTCGGAAGAGGTTGCCAGGTTGAGCCCGAATCGCGGGTCACGTACAGCTCTTTCCGCGATGTGAGCAGCCAGCCGTAGTTGGTGTCGATGAAGGTGATCACCACCACATTAGGGTTGGGGAGGGCGACCGGATCCCAGTGAGCGCCGCGGTCGGAAGTGCGAAACAGCAGCTCAGTCTTCGGTGCCCGAAGCAACATGAAGCTGTGCGCCGGGTCTACGGCCTGGATTGGAAGCGCGCCATAGCCGAAGAATTCGTCCCCGAGTGAGAGTTGCTTGTCCCAGCGCTTACCTCGGTCGACAGTCCGAAATATGGCCAGGCGGCTGGCTGTGAATGCCGTACCCGACGCCACATCCATCGCCCATCCCTCAGTTGGAGACGTGAAGCTGTAGGTCACGAAATCGCGCGTGACCAGCAGCGGATTGTCGGATGCTGCAACAGACGCCGGTTTCGACGACTGCGCTGAATACAAGAACGCGAAACCCGACGCCGCGATCGAGACCGCGGCCAGGGCGATAAGGGCGGTTGCCCGCCGGCGCCGGTCAACTAGCGGCTCGGTGTCCACCTTACTTCGGGTTGGCGGCTATGAACTCCCGAATCCGGTCCAAGCCCACCTTCAGCTCGTCCTCCGATTGCGTGTACGCCAGGCGTATGAACCCCTTCCCCGCATGCCCAAACGCCGTGCCGGGCAGCACCGCCACGCCGGCCTCACTGAGCAGCCTGTCGGCCAGCTCATGCTCGTCGAAGCCGGTTCCCTCGATGTTCGGGAACGCGTAGAACGCGCCCTGCGGCCGCGCGCACCGCATGCCGGGAATCGCATTCAGGCCATCAACGACCAGGTTTCGCCTGTGCTCGAACACCTTCACCATGCGTGACACGGCGTGCTCGGACTCCGGCGCGCTGAGCGCTTCGATCGCCGCCATCTGCGTGAAGCCGGCTGCGCATGACGATGAGTTGATCATCAGCGTGTCGAGCTTGGCTGCCAGCGCCTTCGGCGCGACCGCGTACCCCAACCTCCAACCAGTCATCGCGTAAGACTTCGAAAGCCCGTCCATCAGCACGGTGCGCTCCCGCATCCCCGGATGGGACAGAGGCGACACGTGGTGGAATCCGTAGACGAGCTGGCTGTAGATCTCATCTGAGACGAGCAACAGATCGTGCTTGTGCGCGAGGTCGCACACGAACTTGATGTCTTCTTCGGTGAGCACGCCGCCCGTCGGGTTCTGAGGTGTGTTGACGATGAGCATCCTCGTCTTGGGCGTGATCAGCGAAGCCAGCTCATCGAGGTCCATCCGAAAACCGCTCTCCTCGCGCAGCGTCACCGGCTTCGGCACGGCGCCGATGAAGTTGACCTGGGAGGCGTAGGCCGGATAGCCGGGGTCGGGAACGATGACCTCGTCGCCAGGCTCGATGCATGCGAGCAGGGTGAACAGGAGGACGTTTTTCGAGCCGGGCACCAGGACTACCTCCGTCGGATCGACCTCCGTCTTGAGCGTGCGGCTCACGAATCTCGCCACGGCCTCGCGAGCCTCGAAGATTCCGCTGGCGGGCGTGTAATGCGTGTAGCCGTGCTGCATCGCCGAGATCCCCGCCTCGATGATGTTGTCCGGCGTCGAGAAGTCGGGCTCGCCGATCTCGAGGTGCACGACCCTTTTGCCCTCCGCTTCGAGCCGTCTTGCCTTCGCGAGCACCTCGAACGCGCCCTCGGTGCCAAGCCGAGACATACGCTCCGCGAATCGAATTGCGGTCACGTTCTGAATCCTAGTGGACGCCAAGCAACGAGCCGCCATCGACACCGAGCGTCTGCCCGGTGATGTAGGCCGCCTGCTTCGAGCACAGGAACGCGCACGCAGCGCCGAACTCGGCCGGATCGCCGAAACGCCCAATGGGCGAGTTGGCGGCGCTCAGCTTGAGCTCCCGGATCCGGTCGGTAAGAATTCCGTCCGGAGCCAGGCAGTTGACAGTGACGCCGTCGGGCGCCAGCTCTCGGGATAGCGTCTTCGCCAGGCCTACCACGCCCGCTCGAAGGGAATTCGACAGGATGAGGTTGCCGATCGGCTGGCGAACCGAGATCGACGTGATGAAGATGATGCGGCCCTGTCCTGACTGCTTCAGATCAGACACCGCCGCCTTGACCAGGCGCACAGCACTCATCAAGGTCAGGTGAAACGCGGCCTCCCAGTTCTCTAGCGGGGTGGTCTGGAACGTGCCTGGCGGCGGGCCGCCGGCATTGACGACCAGGATGTCGATGCCGCCGAGCTTCGCCCGCGCCTTCTCGACCACGCCCTCGGGCTCACCTGGCTTCGAGACGTCGGCCGCAGCCCACCCTGCCGCGTTGATCGCCTTGCCGGTCTTCTCGATCGCGGCGGTGTCGCGAGACGAGATGAAGACCCTCGCGCCCTCCGCCGCCAGTGCTTCTGCGCATGCACGCCCCAGCCCTCGGCTTGCCGCGGTGACGAGAGCGCGCCGGTCTTTCAGCCCTAGATCCACACCTGAATTGTGGCTAACCGCTCGTGTTGACATACCACTGCGTGACGTACTGGAAGCGATCAGCGGGTTCGATGACCTTGTTCATCCGCACACCGTGAACGCGCTGCGACACCGCGTAGTCGTAGCGCGCGGAGTACAAGAAGATCGCCGGCGCGGCGTCGGCCATCAACATCTGGAAGTCGATATAGGCGGCAAGGCGGGCCTGAGGGTCGACCGCGGCGCGCCCGTTCTCGAGGTCGCTGTCGATCAGGCCCCAGCCCCGCGAGTAACCGAAGTTCAAGCTCCCTGGGTCGGCGCCCGAGTGCCACAGGGAGTACTGGTCGGGGTCCGGGCCCACGTCAAAAGAAGCGAGCGCCATCTGATAGTTCCGGCCGAGAAGGTATTTCTGCACCAGCTGGGAAGCCGGCACGGCGTTGACGTGGACTTCCACACCGACCTCGAGGAGCTGTTTCGCGAGCGCGTCGGCCACCTGCCGGTTGGGGAAGGAGTCCGGCGCGACCAGCTCGACTTTGAACTGGAGGTTGTTCTTGGTCCGCAGCTTCGCGCCTGCCGGGATCAGCCAGCCGGCCTTCTCCAGGGCCTGGGCTGAGGCCAGCTGGTCGAAAGGATGCAGCGCCGCGGCGGCGGCCGAGTACGCCCACGCCCCCACCGGGATCGGGCTCGGATCAGGGTCGCCTCTTCCCGACAGCACCTCGCTCACGATGCGCTGCCGATCGACCGCCTGGACCAGCGCGAGCCGCACCTTCGGATCGCTGAAGAAGTCCTTGCCCGCGCCGTCGGGGTTGAAGCTCACGAAGGACACGTTGAACATCCTTGAATCAACCACCGACACGTCGGTGCGGCCCTGCAAAGCTTCCACCTCGAGAGGCTGCAGTCCGCCGACCAGGTCTGCCACCCCCTGGCCTACGGCCCGAATCGCCGCCTGAGGATCGTTGGCGGGGTAGGTGCGCAGTCGGAGATGGTCGAGGTACGGTTGCGGGTCGGCGTAAGGATTGCGGTCCAGGTCGATCGCCAGCTGGCTGATCGCGGCGACTTTGAACGGCCCGGTGCCAAACGCTCGGACGCCGCTGAACGGGCTCGCCGCGATCTGCGCCGGCGCCATGCCGCCAAACACGTGCTTGGCGATGATCCCCATCCTCAGCGCAAGGGGGAACGAGGCGCTGGGGGCCTTGAGCGTGAAGACGACCTGATCCGGGCCGCCCGGCGCGATGCCAACCTGCCGCCAGAACTCAGCCCCAGGCTGCGTGTACTCCAGGTCCTGGAGCACGTGGTAGGTGAACAGCACGTCCTCGGCGCCGAACGGTTGGCCGTCAGCCCACTTGACCTCCGTTCGGATGTTGAAGGTGTAGGTAAGGTGGTCCGGCGAGACCGTCCAATCGCTGGCCAGCACTCCGACGATGTTTTGCTGGGCGTCCACGGTGGTGAGGCCCTGGTAGATGACGCTGTCGACGTCGCGGGTGCTGTCGACAGTTTCAAAGAGGGGGTTCAGCACGCTTGCGCCGCCGACCAACGCTTCGACGGCCGTGCCGCCGCGAGCCGGCTTGGGCACTGTCGCGACCGGCTGGCATCCGATCAACACCAGGACCAGCGCCGCGGCGCCGGCCGAAGCCCGCCTAAGTGAGATGCGTTCTCATCCAGATGAGTGCGAGCGAGCAGATCAAGAAGGCGGCGACCAGCACCCACGTGGTCCAGTAGATCTGGCGCTCGAGACCCCGGCGGGTGCGATACCCGCCGCCAGTTCCGTCGCCGCCTCCGCCGATGGTCCCCCCGAGGCCCGATGCCTTGGGCGTTTGGATCAGCACGCCGGCCATGAGAAAGACCGAGAGGATCGCCTCCGTGATGATGAGCGCCTGCTGAACCTTATCCATTTATTCCCGATTCTACCTACGACCAGACGGATCCGAAGCGCGACTGTATCGCCTCCCAGTTGAGCGTGTTGAACCATGCGGTGATGTAGTCCGCGCGCCGGTTTTGGTACTTCAGGTAGTACGCGTGCTCCCAAACGTCGACGCCCATGATCGGCGTTTGCCCCTCCATCAGGGGGCTGTCCTGGTTCGGATACGACCTGATGGACAGCTTGCCGTTCTTGTCTGCGATCAGCCAGGCCCAACCGCTCCCGAACTGACCCACCCCTGCCTTCGCCAGCTGCTCCTTGAACGCGTCGTAGCTGCCGAAGGTGCTCTTCAGGGCGTCAGCGATTCGACCGCTCGGGTTTCCGCCGCCACCGGGACCCATGATGCTCCAGAAGATCGAGTGGTTGGAGTGCCCGCCGGCGTTGTTCCGAATCGCGGTCCTGATGTCCTCGGGCACTTCGTTGATGCTCCAGAGCAGGTCCTCGACCGACCTCGTGCCCCACTCGGGGTGCTTTTCGAGCGCTGCATTTGCGTTGTTCACGTAAGCCGCGTGGTGCTTGTCGTGATGGATCTCCATCGTCTTGGCGTCGATGTGCGGCTCGAGGGCATCGAACGCGTAGGGAAGCGGCGGAAGCACAAATGGCATGGCGGAAACCCTCCGTTTCTCTTGAATTTGTCCCTTAGTTACGAATCAGTCTAAGAGGTCGGGTGTTCCGGGCCCGCCTGAGCCCGAACCGCCGCAGCGCGCTGCTCGATCTCCGCAGGGTCGCCGAGATAGCGCCAAGCCGCCGGCTTGAAGTCCGCATTCAGGTCATACACACGCGGAACTCCGGTCGGGATGTCGAGGTCTATCACCTGCTGTTCAGACAGCCCGTCGAGGTGCTTGACCAGCGCGCGCAGGCTGTTGCCGTGCGCCGAAACCAGGACGCATGAGTTCTGAAGCAGGTCGGGGACGATGGCGTCGTACCAGTAGGGAAGCATCCGCTCGACCACGTCTTTGAGGCACTCGGCGCTCGGCAGCAGCTCTGGCGGCAGCGAGGCGTAACGAGGGTCGTGCGACGGGTGGCGCTCGTCGGACGGCTCCAGGTCGGGCGGCCTGACGTCATAGCTCCGACGCCATACCTTTACTTTGTCCGTCCCATAGCGCTCCGCCGTTTGAGCTTTGTCCAGTCCCTGCAGCGCGCCGTAGTGCCGCTCGTTCAATCGCCAGCTGCGCCGCACCGGGATCCACGTCCGGGCGAGCTCGCCCAACGCGAGATCTGCCGTCTCGATCGCCCGCACGAGGACGGAGGTGTGGACCACGTCGGGTAAAAGTCCGGCTTCCTTGATCAACCGACCGGCCTCGATGGCCTCGGTGACTCCACGCTCGCTGAGCGGAACGTCATGCCAGCCGGTGAAGAGATTCTCGAGGTTCCAGGTGCTCTGCCCGTGCCTGAGCAGAATGAGGGTGCCGGGTGGGGCGGCGGAGCGTCTACCTATGTCCATACACCTCGGCCGTCACCTTGACGATGTGCGCGAATTCCGCCGCGTCGAGGCTTGCGCCCCCGACCAGGCAGCCGTCGCACAGCGGCAGCTCGACGTACGACTCGACGTTGGACGAGTTGACGCTGCCGCCGTAAAGGATGCGCACCTTCTTCGCAGCACCGGCGCCGATCATCTCCCCCACCACCCTGCGGATCAGCCGCATCGTCTTGTAAGCGTGCTCCGGGTCGGCGCTCTTGCCGCTGCCGATCGCCCAGACCGGCTCATATGCGATCACGAGACGGGCGGAGTCGTCGGCCGAACAGTTCGCGAGGCCCGCCTTGACCTGGGCCGTGACGACCTGGTCGGACGTGCCGGCGTCGTAATGCTCGCTCAGCTCGCCGACACACATGATCACGTTCAGCTCGCAGCCCAGACCCGCCGCTGTCTTCTTCGCCACCATCTCGTCGGTCTCACCAAGGTAGATGCGCCGCTCGGAGTGGCCGACGATGACCCAGTCGCACCAGCCTCTCAACATCGCGGGCGACACCTCGCCGGTGTACGCGCCGGAGAGCTCCCAGAAGCAGTCTTGCGCGCCGAGCTTGACGCCCGACTCGGCCAGCACCTCAGACACCGGAAGCAGCCAGGGGAACGGCGGGCAGATGACGACGTCGACGCGGTCGGCATGACCCCTCGCCACCGACAGGATGCCCCGTACCAGGTCGAGCGCCTCGTCGGCGCTGGCGGGATTCATCTTCCAGTTCGCCGCCACGATAGGCATCGGCGCTACTCGGGTCGCCATATCCGTGGTTACGCTTCCTTGAGGATCGCGATGCCCGGCAGCGTCTTGCCTTCCAGGTATTCGAGAGTGGCCCCACCGCCCGTGGAGACGTGTGAGAAACGCCCGGCCAGGCCGAGCGAATCGATCGCCGCGACGGTGTCGCCCCCGCCAACCAGCGTGTAACCGCCGCAGTTCGCGATCGCCTCGCCGATCGCCTTGGTCCCGTCGCTGAAGTCAGGGATCTCTGCCACACCCAGCGGCCCGTTCCACACGACCGCGCCGGCGCCGTGCAGGCGCGTGCTGAACAGGGCGACCGACTTCGGTCCTATGTCGAGCGCCATCCAGCCGGCCTCCACAGCGTCTGCATTCATGATTCGCAACGGCTGGCCGGCCTCCATCCGGCGCGCGCAGACAAGATCGACCGGAAGCAGCAGCTTGCCGCCGGCCGCTTCCGAGACCTCCCTGGCCTCATCCAGCGCCGTGTCCTCGACAAGGCTGCTTCCGGTCGGGTAGCCACGCGCTTTGAAGAAGGTGCTCGCCATCGCGCCGCCGATGATCAACGCGTCCACCTTCTTGAGCAGGTTCCGGAGCACCCCGACCTTGGTCGAGACCTTGGCGCCCCCAACGACGGCAAGCATCGGCCGTCGTGGATTGTCCAGCGCCTGGTGCAGCGCGGTGAGCTCCGCCTCCATCAACTCGCCGGCGAATGCCGGCAGGTAGGCGGCAACACCCACCACCGAGGCGTGCGCGCGATGGGATGCGGCGAATGCGTCGTTCACGTAGAGCTCACCCAACGATGCCAGTCGATGAGCGAAGTCTGGGTCGTTGGCCTCCTCTTCGGGATGGAATCGCACGTTTTCGAGCAGACAGACCTGGCCGTTCTGCAGCTTACCGACCGCGGTCCGGGCCGGCTCACCAACACAGTCCTCGGCAAAGCGCACCTCACGCCCGAGGAGCGTGGCGAGGTGCCGGCCTATCGGCATGAGCGACAGCTCCGGCTCCACGCCTTTGGGCCGCCCAAGATGTGACATCACGATGACCATGGCGCCTCGCTGGGCGAGGTGCTGGAGGGTTGGAATGGCAGCGCGGATGCGGGCGTCGTCGGCGATGTGGCCTTTGGAAATCGGCACGTTGAGGTCCTCGCGCACGAGGACCCGTTTGCCGGCGACGTCGACCGAGGTGATCGATGCTTTCAGAGTCGCTGAGCCATGTAGGCGATGAGGTCGACCATGCGGCAGCTGAAGCCCCATTCGTTGTCGTACCAGCTCACCACCTTGGCCCATTCGCCGCCGAGCATGAGCGTCAGCGGTGCATCGACGATCGACGAATGCGGGTTGTGCATGAAATCGGAGGAGACGAGCTCTTCGTGGCTGACCGCGAGGATGCCGCGAAGCTCGCCGCCGGCGGCTTCCTCGAACGCAGCGTTGATGTCCTCTGCGGTCGTCGTCTTGGAGAGCTCGACGGTGAGGTCGACGACCGACACGTCGAGGATCGGCACTCTGAACGCCATGCCCTGGAACTTGCCGGCCAGCTCGGGCAGCACCTCGGCCACCGCCCGGTTCGCCCCGGTGGAGGTGGGGATGATGTTGTCCGCGGCGGCGCGCGCCCGGCGGAGATCCTTGTGCGGCAGGTCCTGCAGCTTCTGGTCCGCGGTGTAGGCGTGGATCGTGGTCATCATCCCGCGCTCGATGCCGAACGAGTCGTGCAGCACTTTCGCCAGGGGCACGAAGCAGTTGGTCGTGCAGCTTGCGTTCGAGATGACGTTGTGTTTCTTCGGGTCGAGGCCCTTGTGGTTGACGCCCATCACCACCGTGTAGTCCTGGTTGGTCGCGGGCGCCGAGATGATCACCTTTTTCGCGCCGCCTTTGTCGATGTGCACGCGCGCCTTGGTCGCGTCCGTGAAGAGTCCGGTCGACTCCACCACCACATCCACTCCCATGTCTTTCCACGGCAGCTCCGCCGGGTCCTTGTGGCTCAGGAACTTGACTGGACGGCCGTCGACCTTGATCGTGTCGCCCTCCGCGGCCACCGCCGCGGCGAAAGTGCCCAGAGCGGTGTCGTGCTTCAAGAGATGGGCGAACGTCTTGGAGTCACCGATGTCGTTGACGGCGACAATCTCGAAGTCTGGCTTCAACTCGTAGGCGGCCCGATAGATGTTCCGCCCGATTCTTCCGAAACCGTTGATACCGACCTTGATGGTCATCAGGTGAGCTCCTGTTCGTGGCGGGCAAAACCCCGGACGCAAGGACCGCGGAAAGGCCCGAGGGATGGACCGACGTAATGTTAGGCGGAGCGGCGCGCTCCATTTGGTGAGCCGGGATCGCCGTTGGGCTCGGCCAGCTGCTGGAGACGTCGCAGGCGATGGTTGACGGCGGACTTCGTGAGCTTCATCCGCCCGGCGAGCTCGCCCAGGTTGAGCTGCGGGTTCGCGCTGCGCCAGCGAGCCATCTCGCGAAGGGCGGGCGGAAGCTGCTCGAGCCTACCCATCGACTCCAGCCGCTCGATCGCAGCCGCCTGGCGCAGCCCTGAGCCGATGGTTTTTCCGATGTTGGCGGTTTCGAAGTTGAGGCGTCGGTTTACCTCTCCGCTGACCTCACGGACCACCCGCACGCTTTCGAACTCCATCACCGCGCGGCTGGCGCCCATGAACGAGAGCAGCCGAACTATCGCGTCGCCCTCCTTGACGTAGACGACATGCTGGCCGCTGCGCTCCATGACGCCGGCCTTCGCGCCCGCCGAGTCGGCCACGGTGGAGATCGCCGTCGCCCATGAGCTGGTCGGAGCCACGAACTCGAGGTGGTAGCGCGAGCTCGGAGCGTTGACCGAGCCGCAGCCGAGGAACAGACCGCGCAGCATCGCTTTCCGATCGCAGGCGGCGTCTGGGACCACGCGAGCGGCCGATTGGATGAACGCCGGAGCCAGGCCTTGGGGCAGCGCAAGCTCGATGAAGAAGGACATTCGCTTGCGCGTCTTCACCGGCTGGTACTTGGCTTCCATGTGGCCGACGGCCCGGCCGAGCCTCACCACCTTTCGCGCCACTGCGTTGCGGAGCAGCGAGAAGTAGGCGGCCTGGCCGGCGTCACCCGACCGCTTGATCAGCCTCGCGCGCGAGCCGAAATAGATCCCGAGCAGCTCGCTCAGCTGACAGCAGGGCCTCGCCGGCAAGAGCCCGGCCATCTCGTTCTTGACGTCGGCCGAGAACGAAATCCGGTGCACCTCCAAGAACTAAATGGACCCTTTCGTCCCCTTCGTCCCCAAACCGCAGTCTACCTCTCCGGGGGGCCCCAATCGCCAGAACCGGCCCCGGCGCTGGACAATGTGTTTGATGCCTGAGATGAGGATGATCGAGGCGGTGCGCCAGGCCATCGCAGAGGAGATGGAGCGCGACGAGAGGGTGCTCGTCCTTGGTGAGGACGTGGGCCGCAAGGGCGGAGTGTTTGGCGCGACCGACGGCCTGTACGCTCGCTTTGGCGAGGCCCGGGTGCTCGACACGCCGCTGGCCGAGTCCGCGATCGTCGGGGTCGCGATCGGCGCCGCTCTCAACGGAATGATCCCGATCGCCGAGATCCAGTTCGCCGACTTCATCCATCCGGCGTTCGACCAGATCGTCAGCGAGGCTGCGCGCACCCGGTACCGCTCGAATGGCGACTGGTCGGTGCCCATCGTGATCCGCACTCCGTTCGGCGGAGGAGTGCATGGCGGCCTGTATCACTCGCAATCCATCGAGGCGTTCTACGCACACGTCCCTGGACTGAAGGTGGTCGTGCCGAGCATGCCGGCCGACGCTCACGGCCTGCTGAAGTCCGCCATCCGCGACCCAGACCCTGTGCTTTTCCTCGAGCACAAGAAGGTTTACCGGCTGGTGACCGAAGAGGTCCCCGACGGCGACCACCTCGTACCCATCGGTCCCGCCGTCGTACGGCGGCAGGGCACGAACATGAGCTGCTTCGCCTGGGGGCTCATGACCCACTACTGCCTCCAGGCCGCTGCTCAGCTGGAGACCGAAGGTGTGAGTGTCGAGGTCGTCGACCTCCGCACGCTGGCGCCGCTGGACCGTGACACGATCCTGGAGTCTGTCCGCAAGACGGGCAAGGCTATCGTCGTGCACGAAGACAACCTCACGGGCGGGTTCGGCGCCGAGGTCGCGGCCACCATCTCCGAGCATGCTTTCGACAGCCTGGACGGCCCCGTCACTCGAGTCGCCGCGCCTGACGTTCCGGCGATGCCGTTCAACACGCCTCAGGAAGAATTCTTCATGCCGAGC
>DASQAU010000061.1:0-3876 GCA_035635595.1 Candidatus Eiseniibacteriota bacterium | reverse complement strand
ATCGACGTGGCCGTCAGCGGCTCGCAAAAGGGTTGGATGGCGCCGCCGGGCATCGCGCTCGTCAGCGTCAGCGAGCGCGCATGGGCGCAGCAGGCCACCGCGCGCTCGCCGCGCTTTTACTTCGACTGGAAAGAGGCCAAGACGTGGGCTGAAAAAGGCATGACGCCATTCACCCCTGCCGTCGGTGTGGCCTTTGCCCTCCAGGAAGGACTGCGCATGCTCGAGGAAGAGGGCCTCGAGGCCGTCTATGAGCGACATGCCCGACTGGCTCGCGCCACGCAGGCCGGACTCAAGGCGTTGGGATTTCAGCTGTACGCGAAGGACGGATACCGTTCCAACACGGTGACGTCCGCGGTTCCGCCGCCAGGCCTCGACGTCGCCGCGTTCCGCAAGCTCCTGGACAGCAAGTACGGCGTCGTGATCGCCGGCGGCCAGGGCAAGATGGCCGGGAAGATGGTCCGGGTCGGACACCTCGGTGCGGTGGCCGAGGGTGACGTGGTCCAGGTGCTCTGGGCCATCGAGCAGGCGCTCGAGGAGCTGGACATCGCGCCGGCCGACGGTCGCGCGGTCGCGGCCATCACCGCTTCGCTGCAGGGCGTCGCCGCCGCGACACGGTAGTGCCGCGGATCCTGGTCGCCGACCCGCTGGCCGAGGACGGCCTGGAGCGCCTGCGCCGGGCTGGAGAGGTGACCGTGGTCAGCGAGCTGCAGGAGGCCGAGCTGATCCTGCGCATACCGGAGTTCGACGCGCTGGTGGTCCGGAGCGAAACGCGCGTCACGGCGCCGATCCTCGAGGCCGGGCGAAAGCTGCGCGTGGTCGGGCGCGCAGGCGTGGGCGTGGACAACATCGACGTCCCGGCCGCGACCCGCAAGGGGATCATCGTGGTCAACGCACCTCGCGGCAACATCGTCGCGGCGGCGGAGCACACGATCGCGCTGCTCTTCGCCCTGGCGCGCTGGGTGCCGCAGGCCGACGCTTCGGTGAAGCGCGGCGAGTGGACACGATCGAAATTCATCGGCACCGAGGTTCGCGGCAAGACACTCGGGGTGATCGGGCTCGGCAACGTCGGGTCTGAAGTCGCAAAGCGAGCGCACGGGCTCGAGATGGAGGTGATCGCCTACGACCCGGTGGTGTCGGTCGAGCGAGCCGAGCTGTTCAACGTCGAGCTTGTCGGCCTGAACGAGCTCCTCGAGCGCTCCGATTTTGTCACCGTCCATGTGCCGCTGGTCGATGCCAACCGCAGCCTGATCGGCGCGCCGGAGCTGGCGCTCATGAAACCCAGCGCCCGCCTCATCAACACCGCGCGCGGCGGAATCGTCAACGAAGCCGCGCTCGTCGACGCGCTCAAGACCGAGCGCCTGGCCGCGGCGGCCGCCGACGTGTTCGAGATGGAACCACCCGGCAACCACGCTCTGCTCGCGCTGTCCAATTTCATTGCCACGCCGCACATTGCCGCATCGACCGTGGAGGCGCAGGTCTCGGTGGCCTTCGACGTTGCAGAAGAGGTGGCTGCCGTGCTGGCGGGGGACCTTCCACGCTTTGCAGTCAACGCTCCCGCCCTGCCTCCAGAGGAGCTCGCCTACCTGCGGCCGTTCGCCGATCTCACCGAGCGCCTCGCGGCGCTGCACGTGCAGCTCTTTGGCGGACGCGTGAGCTCGATCGAGCTCGACTTCGAAGGCGAGCTCGCGGAGCATGACGCCAACCTCCTGGTCGCGTCAGCCATCAAAGGTGTCCTGCAGCCGTTCACCGAGGACCGCATCAACCCGGTCAACGCGCGGCTGATCGCCTCCGGCCGCGGTGTGAAGCTGGTCGAACGCCGCAGCCCGGCGCGCCACAGTTACGCGAGCCTGGTCACCGTGCGCATGGGCGGCCACGAGCTCGCCGGCACCATCCTGAACGGAGAGCTGCGCGCGGTTCGGATCGACTCGTTTCGCGTCGACCTCGTGCCCGAAGGTCGTTTCCTGGTCAGCCGGCACGAGGACCGTCCGGGCGTGGTCGGTCGATTCGGAACGATCCTTGGCGAGTACGACGTGAACATCGCGAGCATGCAGGTCGGCCGGGACGCCCCGCGAGGCAACGCGATGATGATCCTGGCCGTCGACGACCGGGTGGCGGACGACGTCCTGGCCAGGCTCCGCGAGGTGGCCGGCATGTCGGACCTGAAGTACGTCGAGCTGGGCGGAGCACCAGATCGCTGACGTTCGCGCCCTGCCAGGGATCCGGTACTACCTCGCGCGCGCCGGCGATCTGGGCGCGCTGGTGGCGCCTCCGTACGACGTCATCCCTAACTCGGAGCTGGCCAAATACGAGGCCCTATCGCCTTACAACGTCGTCCGTCTCACCCGGCCCGGGCAGGACTATGACCGCGCCGCCCACACCTTCGACGAGTGGCTCGAGCGCCGCATTCTCGAGCCGGATCCGCCCTCGATGTACGTGCACGAGGTTCGCTTCGACGGAAAGCTTCGCCGCGACCTCATCGCGGCGCTCCGGCTTCAGCCGTACGAAGACAAGGTCGTCCTGCCGCACGAAAGGACGCACCTCGGGCCGAAGGAGGACCGGCTGGCTCTGCTGCGCGCGACCAAAGTGAGCCTGGAGCCGCTGTGGTTTGTCTACGAGGGGCGGGCGAGTGGCGTGCAGCAGATCACCGAGGTGGTCAGCCAGCGCAACCCGGCGGTCACCTTCACCGGTCCCGAGGGAACCGAGCACCGGCTGTGGGTGATCTCAGATCCAGCGCTTCATGCCGCCGTCCATGCCGCCTTCGAGGCACTGTCCGTCCTGATCGCCGACGGCCACCATCGCTACGAGACCGCCCTGGCGCACGCCGAGGAGGTGGGTGGCGATCCCGACTCTGCGCCGCACTTCACCCTCGCCCTGCTGACCGACCTGGAGGACCCCGGCCTGGAGGTGCTCCCGACCCACCGGGTGATGAAGGCCGGGGTGGCGGTGACGGGGGGCGAGGAAAAGGGGTCGCTGGAGGAGACCCTGGCGGCAATCCGCGGCCGGGTGGCCGCCGGGACGTACCGCGACCACCGGTTCCAGGTCCTCCCGTTGGAAGGGGAGCTGGCCCTGGTGGAGTTACATCGTCAGGTGATCGACAACATCCTGGGCAAGCGCAGCCCGGAGGACTTCCTCCTCTACACCCGCGACCCCGCGGAGGCCGTGCGGTGGGTCGACGAAGGGGTCGGCGCAGCGGCCTTCTTCCTCGACGCGCCCGACCTGCACGTGGTTTTGAAGCTTGCCCAGGAAGGGAAGACTCTTCCTCAGAAGAGCACTTACTTCCATCCCAAACCCCCTTCCGGGATGGTCTTTTTCAGGCTCGACCCAAATCGATCTTTATAGTTAGGAACCCAAAAGAGATGCCAACTTACGGTTACCGGTGTGGCAGCTGCGGCCACCAGTTCGAGATCGTCCAGAGGATCTCCGACGAGCCTCTGACGGCATGCCCCGAGTGCCAGGGCAAGCTTTCGAAGATGCTGTACCCGGTGGGAATCAGCTTCAAGGGGAGCGGGTTCTACACGACTGACTACAAGGGATCCGGCAACGGCTCCGCCGGGTCATCGAGCAACGGCAATGCGCCGGTCAAGGAGGGGAGCTCGGAGAGCAAGCCGGAGACGAAATCAGAGCCCAAAGCGGAATCCAAGTCAGAGTCGAAGCCAGACGTCAAACCACTGTCCAAACCAGATTCCAAAACGGAGAAAGCTTCCTAGATGGGAAACATCCAGTCGGTGACCGACAGCGACTTCGAAAGCCTGGTGCTGAAGTCCGAGATCCCGGTGCTCGTTGATTTCTGGGCGACCTGGTGCGGTCCGTGCCGCATGATCGCGCCGATCGTCGAGCAGATCCACGGGGAGCTGGGTGACAAGGTGAAGATCTTGA
>DASQAU010000060.1:0-3545 GCA_035635595.1 Candidatus Eiseniibacteriota bacterium | reverse complement strand
TGGGCCATCGTCAGCGTCTCGTTTGCCGCGTCCACCGTGATCGGAAGCTGGTGCTTCGGAGGACTGATCGCGGTCATCACCGGCCACGTGGCGCGAAGCCAGATCAAACGGACTGGCGAGGCGGGCGGCACCCTCGCGCTGGTCGGCCTTATCGTCGGTTATGCGGCGATCGCCCTCACCCTGCTTTTCATCCTCGTCTACGTGGCCTTCTTCGTCTTCATTTTTGCGTTTGCCGCCGCGCATCCAGGATCATTCCCGAGCCCCACCCCGAGCCCGTAAACTGGCCTCGTGAGCACCACGCCAGGCGAGCTCCCGGTTCAGCCTTCCTCGACATCGACGCAGATCGCCGGACAGCAGTCCGCGCCTACCAGCACGGTTCCACCAGCGCCCATGGGCCCGACCTACACGCCTGCGGCGGGGACAAGGACCAACACGCTGGCCATCGTCAGTCTGGTCACCGGGATCGGGTCGTTCTTCGGGCACGTCATTCCGGGTCTTGGCGGCTTCACGATCGCCCTGATCGCGGTGATCACGGGCTACCTGGCCCGCAAACAGATCAAGGAGACCGGCGAAAAGGGCATGGGCATCGCGACGGCCGGCCTGGTCATCGGCGCGGCCCACCTCGCGCTGATCGTCCTCTTGATCATCGGGGTGCTCTTTGTGGTCTTCGTGCTCGGCATCGGCGTCCTCTTCCTCCAGCCGCGTTAGACGAGACCTGCGGGGTCGTCGCGCGCCGGCACCGCGAGCAGCGGGAACACCGCCGCGACCAGCGCCGCCACAACCGCAGCCCACAGCGCAACGTTCAGCGACCAGCCGATCAGGGTCCCAGCCAGCGCTGAGCCGACAGGCGTCCCGACCCAGTTGATCGACATCGACACCGCGAACGCGCGGCCGAACCACGCGGGGTCGGTCCTTCTCTGGCGAATCGTGAACAGCCCGATGTCGAAGGGCCCGTTTGCAGCTCCAAAGATGATGATCGCAAGCACGACGAGAGGCAGCGCGGTCGCGAAGGGGAGCAGGGCGATGCCGGCGGCGCTGACCAGGATGGTGACGAACATCAGCTGTCTCTCACGCCCTCGGCTGGACATGCGTCCAGCAATGAGGGCCGAGACCAGCCCGGCTGCGCCCATCACGCCCCACACGAAGCCGACGGTCGCCGGCCCCTCGTGGAGGCGGTCGAGGATAAGCACCGGGACGGCGATGGCAAGGATGCCCCAGCTCAGGTTGAACGTGATCAGCGTCATCGCCAATCCGCGCAGGGTTGCATTGCGCATCACGTACTGGAGACCGCGCCAGGCGTTCAACCAGATCGATCCGTCGGTGACCGCGGTCGAAGCCGGCTCAGGCAGCCGGAGCATGACCACCGCTGCCGCGGCGAAGACCACCCCGCAGGCGGCAAGCGCCCACTCAGGCCCAAGGATGCCGATGAGGACGCCCGCGAGCGGCGCCCCGAGCAGCTGAGCGACGACGTGACCGCTGCTGTCCAGAGCGTTCGCCCGCTCCCAGAGGGGACGGGGCGCGATCAGGGGAAACAGCGAGCGAGCGCCCGAGTTGCTCAGAGGGTTCGTGAGCGATGCGAAGCTCACGATCGCCAGCAGCGCTCCCCAGGGAAGCAGCCGGCCAACCGACAGGGCCGCAATGAGCACGACCATCACGGCCGCGGTCAGATAGTCGAGCACCACCAGCCTCGCCCGGCCGTGCCGGTCGAGCAGTGCACCTGCCAGCGGAGAGACAACAAGGCCCGGGAAGAGGCTGAAGAAAGCCGCGGCGCCGGCGAGCTGGGGGGAGTGGTAGCGGGCGAGCACGAACAGGACCAGCGTGACCGTGAGCATCGACCCGGCGACACGACCGAGCAGCAGGCCGGCGTACAGGCGGGCAAAGCCTGGGACGCGCAGCAGCGCTCCGTAGGTTGTGGCGGTCTCCGTTTTCAGACGGCGACTTTGACGCGACGGGCGGGCGGGCGACGTTTCGATTCGCGGGCGCGCATGGCGCCGTTCGACTTTTCTGGACGCCGCCCGGCCTTGGTCAGTGGCGCGAGCAGGAACTGGCCGGTCGACGAGTCGGGATTTCCCGCCACCTGTTCCGGCGTCCCCTCGGCGATCACGTACCCGCCCCGCTCCCCGCCCTCAGGTCCCAGATCGATCAGCCAGTCGGCTGTCTTCAGGACGTCGAGGTTGTGCTCGATCACAACCACCGTGTTGCCGTGGTCGACCAGGCGGTGCAGCACGACCAGCAGCCGCTCCACGTCTGCGTAATGGAGGCCGGTGGTCGGTTCGTCCAGCAGGTACAGGGTGCGGCCCGTGTCACGGCGCGAGAGCTCGGCCGACAGCTTCACCCTTTGCGCCTCACCGCCGGACAGCTGTGTCGCCGGCTGGCCCAGCCGGATGTAGCCGAGGCCTACGTCTTGCAGCGTCTTGAGCTTCACCTTGATCCGGGGCACGTTCTCGAACACTTCGAGCGCCTCGTCGACGGTCATCTCGAGGACGTCCGAGATCGAGTGGCCGCGGAACTTCACTTCCTGAACCTCGCGCGAGTAGCGCGTCCCATTGCAGACCTCGCACGGCACGTACACGTCTGGCAGGAAGTGCATCTCGATCTGGATGATCCCGTCGCCCTGGCAGGCCTCGCAACGACCACCGCGCACGTTGAAGCTGAATCGTCCGGGCTTGTACCCGCGCATCTTTGCTTCCGGCAAGCTCGCGAACAGCTCGCGCATGTACGTGAACATCCCCGTGTAGGTGGCGGGGTTGGATCGCGGCGTGCGGCCGATGGGCGACTGGTCGATGTCGATCGCCTTGTCGAGATGCTCTAGGCCTTCGACCGCCTCGTGCGGGCCGGGCCGGTCTTTGGCCCTGAAAAAATGCTGCGCGACCTTGCGACTCAGGATGTCGGTCACCAACGACGACTTGCCCGAGCCGCTCACCCCCGAGACGGCGACGAACTCGCCCAGCGGGATGGCGACGTCGATGTTCTTCAGGTTGTTCGCGCGCGCTCCGCGAATCACCAGGCGCTTGCCGCTGCCGGCACGCCGGCGCTTCGGGATCGGGATCACACGGTCTCCACGCAGGAATGCCGCCGTCAGCGAGTTCGGGTCGCGCAGGACCTGCTCAACCGTGCCCGCGGCGATGATCTCGCCACCGTGCTCGCCGGCGGCCGGACCGATGTCGACCATGTAGTCGGCGGAACGGATCGTCTCCTCGTCGTGCTCGACGACGATCAGCGTGTTGCCGAGATCGCGCAGCCGCAGCAGGGTGTTGATCAGCCGCCGGTTGTCCCGCTGGTGCAGGCCGATCGACGGCTCGTCAAGGATGTACAGCACACCCATCAGCTTCGAGCCGATCTGGGTCGCGAGACGGATGCGCTGCGACTCACCGCCCGAAAGCGTGTTGGCCGCCCGCTCGGTGGTCAGGTACTCGAGCCCCACGTCGATCATGAACTGCAGCCGTTCGCGGATCTCCTTCAGGATCCCGCGCGCGATGAGCTGCTCCCGGTCGGTCAGCTCCAGGTTGTCGAAGAAGCTGATCGCCGTGCTCACTGGCAGAACA
>DASQAU010000059.1:0-3003 GCA_035635595.1 Candidatus Eiseniibacteriota bacterium | reverse complement strand
TGACCGCGCCGACTCGCGAGGATGCCTGGGAGCTCGTCACCTCGATGACGAAGAGCGACCAGCTGCGGCGCCACATGCGCAGCGTCGAGGCCGCAATGCGCGCGTACGCGCGGCGCTTTGGAGAGGACGAGGAACGCTGGGCGGTGCTGGGCCTCATACACGACTGGGACTACGAGTCAGGCCCGACTGCCGAGCTGCATCCGATGCGCGGGATACAGATGCTGCGCGATCGCGGCTGGCCCGAGGAGATCCTCGACGACATCGCCTCCCACGCCGACTACCTGAACGTCCCTCGCGACTCGAACATCCGCAGAGCTCTCAACGCGGTGGACGAGATGTGCGGCTTCATCATCGCGTGCGCGCTGGTCAAGCCTGACAAGTCGCTGGGCGCGGTCGAGCCGAGCACGGTGCGCAAGAAGATGAAGGACAAAGCGTTCGCTCGTGGCGTGCATCGTGAGGAGCTGATCGCAGGCGCGGCAGCGCTCGGTATACCCTTCGACGAGCACGTGGAGATCGTCCGCGATGCATTGAAGCCGATTGCAGAGGAGCTCGGGTTGAACCCATGAGCGCGGCGGGCCGACCTCGGATCCTTTTGATGCACCCCATCCTCGATCCCGGTCCCGCCATCCTGGCCGAGGCCGGCGAGGTGATCGCCTATCCGGCCGACGGCCCGCTGGACGAGGCGAGCATCAGGCAGGCGGCCGAAGGTTGTGTCGGGATCGTGAGCCAGCTGATGGACCCGATTCGGGAGACGGTGCTGTCGTCTCCCGGGCTGAAGATCGTCAGCAACGTCGCGGTCGGATTCGACAATGTCGACGTCGCCGCCGCCACTGAGCACAAGGTGATGGTCACCAACACACCGGGCGTGCTCGACGACGCGACCTCCGATTTCGCATTCACGCTGCTCATGTCGACTGCTCGCCGCATTGTGGAAGCCGACAACTTCACCCGCCAGGGACAGTTCAGGGGCTGGGCGATCGACATGATGCTTGGTGCTGACGTGCACGGCGCCACGCTTGGCCTCATCGGGGTTGGGCGGATCGGCCGCGGCGTCGCCCACCGCGCCAAGGGATTCAACATGCGCGTGCTCTACTACGACCCGCAGCCTCTGCCTCCGGACGCCGAGCGGGAGCTGAATGCGGCTCGGGTCGACCTCGGCCGGCTGCTCGCGGAATCGGACTTCGTCTCGGTGCACGTGCCCCTGACACAGGAGACGCACCACCTGCTCAGCACGCCTCAGTTCGGGCAGATGAAGCCATCCGCGATCCTCATCAACACCTCGCGTGGACCGGTCGTCGACGAGGCCGCTCTGGTCGAGGCGCTCAACGCGAAGAAGATCGCCGCGGCGGGCCTGGACGTTTACGAGCGTGAGCCTGCAGTCCACCCTGGCCTGATCTCCAATCCCAACGTCGTGCTCGCGCCGCACATCGCGAGCGCCACGGTCCGCACGCGCTCAGAGATGTCAGCGATGGCCGCACGCAACATGGCGACGGCCGTTCGCGGCGGGCGTCCGCCGAACCTCCTCAACCCCGAGGCCAAGAGATAGCTGTAGAGGCCCGGCACGGAATCTTCGCACCGTGCCTCTAGCGACTCGCTACAAGCTGGTGGCCCTCGACCTCGACGGCACGATCCTCGACATGAAGTTGAACCTCGACCCGCGGGACGTGGAGGCTCTGCATCAGATCATCCGCGCGGGCGTGACGGTTGTCGCGTGCACCGGCCGTCCCTTTCCGGGCACGTTGCCTTGGGTGAAGAAGCTCGGGCTGGACGGACCGATCATCTGCTACCAGGGCGCGCAGGTCAGGATGCCCGATGGAAGCACCGTGTTCGACCACGGCATCACGCACGACCTCGCGATGGAGGTCATCCGCCTGGCTCGCGAGCGCGACCTGCACGTCCAGGCATATCGCGACGACCGGCTCATCGTCGAACGTGACAGGCCCGAAGCGCATGAGTACGCGAACCATGCCGGAATGGAGATCCATGTGGTCGGTGACCTCGACGCGGCGATGGGGCCGACCACGCCCAAGCTGGTGATCGTTTCGACCGCACAGAGGTTGGACGCGCTGTTGCCAGAAGCTCGCAAGAGATGGGAGGGCAGGCTGAACGTCGCGACCTCCGTGCCGACCTATCTCGAGTTCACGAGCGTCGAGAGCGACAAGGCCTCGGCGCTCGCCTTCATGTGCGAGAGGCTCGGAATCCCGCAAGATCAATCTGTGGCAGTGGGTGACGGGCGCAACGATGCGTCGATGATCGCGTGGGCTGGACTCGGTATCGCAGTCGAGGGTTCGCCGCCCGAGGTGATCGCGGCGGCCGACCGAACGATTCCAGGACCTGGCCGCGGCGGGATCAAGCAGCTCGCCGACGTGCTTGTCGGAGGGGCGCCGGGCGCGCGCGGGGCGCACTCAGACTGAAAATGGGAACCCTTCTGCTCGTCCACGCGCATCCCGACGACGAGGCGATCTCGACGGGCGGCGTGATGATGAAGGCGAAGGCGCACGGCCATCGTGTGGTGCTGGTGACAGCGACACGTGGTGAGGCGGGCGAGATCTACAACATGGACGTGGACGCATCGCGCCCGCGTCTCGGCGAGATCCGGACCGGGGAGCTCAAGGCCGCCGGAGAGATCCTGGGGGTCGATCGAATCGAGTTCCTCGGCTATCGAGACTCAGGCATGGTCGACACGGCGGACAACAAGGACCCGCGGTCGTTTCACCAGGCGCCACTCGACGAAGCCGCTGCCAAGCTTGCGGTGATCATCCGCGATGAGCGCCCTGACGTGGTCGTGACATATGCCGAAGATGGCGTGTACGGCCACCCGGACCACATCAAGGCGCACTACGTCACGAATGCCGCCCTGGACCTGCTCCAGCGTGAAGGCTGGGAGCCGAAGAAGCTCTACTACACGGCGATTCCGCGCTCGATGATGGAAGAGTTCATGAAGCAGATGCCGGAAGAGGCTGCGCAGCAACAGAACTCCAACATGCGCATCGCCGGCACGCC
>DASQAU010000058.1:0-11810 GCA_035635595.1 Candidatus Eiseniibacteriota bacterium | reverse complement strand
CACCGGCATCCACGAGCACAGCATGGTGATGTCCACTTTTGGCGCCGGCCCGTTCGTCGCCGGCCATACGCACTTTGTCCTGGTCAGAATCGGTTCGCGATCCGTGCCCGTCGCGCCCGGAGACACCGACCGAGTGCTGTTCGGGCTTCGTGCCGGGCTCGCTGACACGCTGCTCGCGACTGCATCCTTCGCCCAGTACCTCGCCAATCGATTGGAGGGCACCGACCCGGATCCGAGCGCCATGCCCATGACTCACATCGTCACCGGGGGAGAGCCCGGCGGCGGCATACCCGCGATTCGCGACCACATCGAGAAGGTGCTCGGCGTCACGGTCACCGAGGTCATGGGCATCGGCGACATCGCGCCGTCTCTGTTCGGCGAGTGCGCCCACCAGCAGGGCATGCATTTCTGTGGGACCGGGCACGTCTGGCCGCAGCTGATCGACCCGGAGACTCGCGCGCCGATGGAGATCGAGGCGGGCGCAGTCGGAGAGCTCGTTTACACGAGCCTGACCCGCGAGGCGATGCCTGTCGTGCGGTTCCTCAGCGGTGACATCGTTCGCATCGAGGGGACGTCCTGCAGCTGCGAGCGCACGAGCTTCCGCATGCGCTGCATCGGACGCCGCGACGACATGTTCATCGTGCGAGGGGTGAACGTGTATCCGACCGCGATCCTGTCCATCGTGGGCGAGTTTCGCCCGCGCGTCACGGGGCGCGCGCGAGTCGTTCGCCAGGGAACCGACGTATCCGTCACGCCACCGGTTCCGATCGAGGTCGAGGTCCCTGCCGGTACTAACTCCGACGGAAAGCTGGCCGCCGAGATCGCCGAGGCGATCCACGCCAGGCTCGTGTTCCGGAGCCAGGTGAAGCTCGTGCCCGAGGCTGAGTTCGGCGAGAGCGCTTACAAGACAAAGCTGACCGTGAGCCGTTCTGGCCTCCCCACCCGTGGGGAGGTCGGGCCGCAGGCCCGGGTGGGGAGCGCCGGAGGGGAGGTGGACGACGGTTAAGCCAGCGAAGAAGCTGAAATCCGACATCGCCTGGTCGACGGCTGATCGAATCGTCGTCCGGGGGCACGACCTCGTGGAGGAGCTGCTCGGCAAGGCGTCGCTGGGGGATGTCGCCTTTCTCGAGCTGAAAGGCCGGCTCCCGACAAAGCAGGAATCGACCGTGTTCAACGCTCTCGCGGTGACGCTGGTGGAGCACGGCATGACCCCGAGCGCGATCGCGGCGAGGCTCACGTATTTCGGCGCGCCGGAATCGCTGCAGGGCGCCGTGGCCGCGGGGCTGCTGGGCATCGGCGACCGGTTCGGCGGATCGATCGAAGGCGCTGCGCGCATCCTGCAGGAAGCGCTTCAGGGGGCCGAGCCCTCCGCCGACCTCGCGGCGGTGGCGGCCACGATCGTCCGAGAGCACAAGGCCGGTAAGCAGCCGATCCCGGGCGTCGGCCACCCTGTGCATAAACGCGCCGATCCCCGCACGCTCAAGCTGTTCGCCCTGGCGGCTGCCAACGGTCTGTCCGGCCGCCACGTCGAGCTCATGAACCTGGTCTCCGAAGAAGCGACCCGCAGCTCGGGCCGCCCTCTTCCGGTCAACGCAACCGGGGCCATCGGGGCCATCGCGAGCGAGCTCGAGCTGCCGTGGCGGACGTGCAGGGGGCTCGCCGTGATCGCGCGCGCCATCGGCCTCGTCGCCCACCTCCAGGAGGAGATGGAAGAGCCGCTGGCAGGGGAGATCTGGTCGCGGATTGAGGAGGAATCGTCGAGCCACCTACGCCCCACAAGCGCGGACTAATATGAGTGCGACCGTGCCTGCCAACGTGCCCGGTATCCACCACGTGACCGCGATCACGGGGGACGTTCAGAAGTGCACCGACTTCTATGTCGGCGTCCTGGGCCTGCGCTTCATCAAGAAGAGCATCAACCAGGACGTCCCGGACACCTACCACATCTACTTCGGGGACTATGTCGGCACATCTGGCACGGCGATGACGTTCTTCGGCTGGCCGTCGTGGCCCAAGCGCAAGGCCGGCAGCGGCCAGGTGACGACGGTCTCATTCGCCGTGCCGAAGGGATCCCTCGACTACTGGAACAGCCGCCTCCGCAAGCTGGGGATGAGCCTCAAGCGGACGAGCCGTTTCGGGAACGAGGGCATCGTGCTGGCCGACCCGGACGGCATCGAGCTCGAGCTTGTCGGTGACGCCTCTGACGAGCGCTGGGTGCCGTGGAAAGACAGCCCGGTCGACCAGGACCACGCGATCCGCGGCTTCCATTCGGTGACCATGACGGTGGCCGAATCCACGGCGACGATCGATTTCCTGGTCGACACGATGCGGTTTCACAAGACCGGCGACGAGGGCCGGCGGACTCGGTTTGAAACGGGCAATGGCGGACCTCATTCGATTCTCGACGTCGTCGAGTCGCCGGAGGGGCCAGAAGGCGAGGAGTCGACCGGCACCGTGCACCACGTCGCGTGGCGGACAGCCGACGCCGCCCACCAATCGGAGTGGCGTCAGGTGATGGTGAAGGCCGGGCGCAACGTCACCCCAGTTATCGACCGCTACTACTTCAAGTCCATCTACTTCCGTGAGCCGGGCGGAGTGCTGTTCGAGATCGCAACAGACGGCCCGGGCTTCACCGTGGACGAAACCCGCGAGTCCCTCGGCTCGTCGTTGAGCCTGCCGCCATGGTTCAACGTACGCCGCGACAGGTTGGATGTCACGCTGCCGCCGATCGTCGTACCGACCACGGCGACGACCGGCGCGGAGCACTGATGCACAGAGAACGGAACGTGGTCGCAATCTCGCCTCCGGGAGGGGAATGAATTCATGAGCAGCACGGCAACAATCGCGCCGGTCAATCCGATGTCGGCTGAAGGCAAGGACACGGTCCTGGCCGTGATGCGCCGCGACCGCGAAAACTTCACGCGCCTCGTCTCTGATCCGAAGAACTGGAACGTCGACACGCGCTGCACCGGATGGGAGACGCGTGACCTGGTCGGTCACATGATCGACGTGATGGAGGGTTACTTCAAGAATTGGGAAGCCGCGGTCGCGGGCAAGGATGGCACTGCTCTGGGCCTCCCGGTGATGGGGGAGACCCTGAACGACCACGCCCTCGAATTTCGCAAGCTCTCGCGTGAGGAGGCCCTCGACCGCTTCAAGAAGGACGCGCAGAAGCTGGACAAGATGCTCGCCGACCTGACGCCGGAACAGTGGACCAGCTTCATGGTCTATCACCCGTTCGCAGGCCCTGTGCCGGCGGGGTTCTACGGCACGTTCCAGATCATGGACTACGGTGTCCACCCGTACGACATCGAATACGGGCTGGGTGACAAGCTGGCCACGATCGACGAGGCCACCGCGGGCCTCATCCTGCCCTACGCCTTCGTGTTCTGGCAGTACACGGTCGACGAGAAGACCGCCAAAGGCCTCGACTTCACATATGGGCTTCAGGTCGACGGACCCTGGGGCGGGAAGTGGCGCGTCACGGTGAAGGACGGCAAGTGGTCGGCCGAACCGGCGCAGGATTTCAAGGGAGCCGACGCGCTGTTCCATTACAACAACGCGGCCGACGCTGTGCTTTCGTTCTTCCAGCGGTTCCCCGGTGGGTCGGCGAGTGGTGACCCGGACGTGATCGAAGCAGTGCGGCACCTGCACTTCCGCTTCTGATCCGAAGCACTCTCTGGGCGGCGGACCTCGGCGCGTCGAGCCCGCCGCCCAACCCTTCCCTCCAGGTCGATGAGGCAGATTCAGCCGCTCAGTCGCTGATCGCCGCAGCCATGGGTAAAGACGGCGATCTTGTCGCCACCCGCCTGGCCAGAGGGTGTCGATGCTTCGGCGTGTGGCGCGACGGCGAGCTCGCCGGCTACGGCTGGCTGTCTCTCAAATCCGAGTGGATCGGAGAGCTCGAGCTGGAAATCAAGCCGGGAGCGGGCGAGGCGTACATCTGGAACTGCTTCACGCTCTCTCAACACCGGCGACGGGGCGTGCTCCGCGCCCTGCTGGCCGGGATCCGCGCGCGAGCCCAGTCAGAGGGCATGAAGAGGGTCTGGATCGGCAGCGTTGCAATTCCGGCCGAGAGGGCATTCGGACCCTCGGGATTCAATCCGGCTTTGACCATGACGAGCGTCAAGTTCGCCGGCTTTCACTGGCTGCAGGTACAGCCGGCCGACGGAGCCGATCAAGGCCTGGTGGCGGCCGCACATCATGTCGTTGCCACAAGTCCCCGGTGGTACCTGCGCCGCGCGAGAAGACGCCGCCACTAGAGCATTTGATGCCTCAATATCGGCGTCGTGACGCTGATAGGCCCGATCAACGGCTTCGCAGTTGCCGCCGCGGTGATGGTCACGATCGTGGCCGCGCTCCACGCGTATTTCCTGGTCCTCGAGATGTTCTTGTGGCGCACATCGTTTGGGCTTCGCACCTTCCGAATGTCCAAAGAGGCAGCGGATTCGACGGCTGTGCTCGCCGGCAACCAGGGTCTCTACAACGGCTTCTTGGCCGCGGGCTTGCTCTGGGCGCTCGTGGCATACGGTGTGGTTGCGGGCAGGCCCATCCTCACCTTCTTCTTGCTGTGCGTCATGGCCGCGGGCGTCTACGGGGCTGCCACGGTGAGCAGGCGAATCCTATTCGTGCAGGCCGTCCCGGCTGCGGTGGCCCTGGTCCTGGTCTGGCTCTCGCGCTAAAGGGCCGCCAGGTAGATTTCCAGCAGGTCCTCGGCCGGATATTTGGCTCCCACCTCGCCTGCGGCTTGGCGAAGCTCCGGTTCGCCGATCTTGTACGCGGCGATGTGCTGCGGCAAGTCCAGCGACGCGATCAAGCGATGCACACGCTCGGCGGGCTCGCCGCCGGTGGCCTGCGCCAGGAGCGAGACGCGGTCAGGCATGTGGCGCTGGAAATACCGAATCACGTGCGGCAGCAAGAGACAAGACGTGACGCCGTGGGGAATACCATGACGGGCTCCGATCTGCTTGCCCATCATGTGGCTCAGTCCGGACGCTGACGCGGCGGGCAGCGTGAACGAGAACCACGCCGCCAGCTGATTTTCGGTCCGAACATCCAGGTCGCCTGGCGATGCTTTCGCACGCGGCAATGACTCGAACAGGCGGCGGATCGCTTCGAGTGCCATCAGATCATTGAAAGGATGCTCGCCGTCCGCGAGGAATCCCTCGACCGCATGGTCGAGCGCGCGGATCCCGGTCGACAGCCATAGCTCCACCGGGGTGGCCAGCGTCAGCGCGGCGTCGTAGATCACCGTTTCAACGAGCAGCCGCGGATCGCGCATGCCGGCTTTGTCGCCGGCCTCATTTGTAAATCCGGCTCCCGCGGCCAGCTCGGCAACCGAGAGCGTGGTCGGGATGGCGAGGTGGGGGAGAGCGCGGCCGCCGTTCGCAAGCCGGACCGAGATGATCTTGGCCGCATCGATGGCGCTGCCGCCACCAAAGCTCACCATCCCGTCGGCGCGAGCGCTCGAGGCCTCCTCGACGCCGGCGTCGATCTGCGACATGGGCGCGTGCTGCGCGATGACGATCGTCGCCACCGGCTTGACCTGAAGCCTGTCTATTGACGAAAGCAACGAACGCGTCGTGACCACCGCGATGCGCCCGGTGGACAGCCGCGTCAGCTCGGATTCGAGGTGCGAGACCGACCCCGCGCCCCAATGGATGACTCGCGGGTTCGAGTAGGTGAAGACGCCGCTCACGGCGTGGTCATACTACGGACGCCGTGACCGATCCACATAAGGGCATGCCCGTCCTCGAGGCTGGTGAGCCGCTCAGCAGGGCCCGTGCCGCGATGGTCCTGGTCCACGGCCGAGGCGCGACGGCGGAGGACATCATTACCTTGGCCGCCGACCTGATGCATCCGGGTTTCGCCTACCTTGCACCGCAGGCGGCCGGCAACGCGTGGTATCCGAACCCATTCACGGCTCCCCTGGAGGCGAACGAGCCCTACCTCAGCTCGGCGCTCGGGGTGCTCGAGAACCTACTCGCCAAGATCGAGGCCGGTATCCCCGCGCAGCGCGTCATCCTGCTCGGCTTCTCGCAGGGCGCCTGCCTGGCGCTCGAGTTTGCGGTGCGCCATGCCCGCCGTTACGGCGGGCTTGTCGGGCTGAGCGGGGGCCTGATCGGGCCGCCTGGTTCACCGCGCGACTACCCGGGCAGCTTCGAAGGGACGCCCGCTTTTCTCGGGTGCAGCGACATCGATCCCTACATACAGAAGGACCGCGTGCTCGAAGCGGCAACGGTCTTGAAGCAGATGAACGCGAGCGTAACCGTCCGGTTTTATCCCGGCATGGGCCACATGGTCAGCACCGAGGAGATCGAGTCGGTGCGCGAGATCGTCGAGGCGATCTAAGACTTCTTCTCGTCCTCCTCGGCTTCCTCGCCGAGCTCGACGATGTCGCCTTGCTTGAACAACACGTCCTTGAGCACCGTCCGCCACTTGGGCTTGTGCCGGGCGAGAAACTCGAGCGCCATCGCGAAATGCTTGAACTCCTCCTGCTGGGCGTCGTTCATGATCGCCTTGGCCTGGAGGTCGTGCTCGAGCGAGATCCGCTGCTCGTACCAGCCGATCGCCTCCGCCTCCTCCTGCAGGGACGCGATCATTCGCGCAAAGGTCCGAACCTGTTTGGTCAGCTCGCCGGGTGGCTCGTGGTACTGCTCAGTTGTCATTTGATTTCATTGTGCGATGGGCAAGGATTGAGGGCAAGTCGGCTTAAATAGGCCAGTGGGCGACATCCTCATCTACGTCGTAGTCGGCCTGATCGCCGGATTCCTGGCAAGCCGAGTCGTTTTGGGCAAGGGCAGGGGCTGGTTCCTGGACATCGTGATCGGGATCCTGGGCGCGATCCTGGGAAATTGGCTCGCGGACCTGCTGCACATCTCGATCGGTTACGGGATCTTCGGCAAGATCGTCGTCGCCTTCGTCGGCGCCCTGATCCTGCTGATCCTCTGGCGATTGCTCTTCAGACGCCGCAAGCACTGAAATAGCGCGCTGCTCCCCTCCCTTCTAAGTCCTTGATGGACTACGGGCAGCCGGTGCGGTTTGGGGTCTTTCTCACGCCGCATGCAATCCAGCCGAGCCGAACTCTCGAATTGGCAGCTCTTGCCGACGAGCTGGGCTTCGACCTGATCGGTGTTCAGGACCACCCCTACCAGCGACGGTTCCTGGACACGTGGACGCTGCTCACAGCGATCGCGATGCGGACCAAGACCGTCCAGGTGTTCCCGGACGTAGCCAACCTTCCGCTGCGCCCACCGGCAGTCCTCGCCAAGTCCGCCGCCTCGCTGGACCTGCTGTCGGGCGGTCGGGTCGAGCTCGGGCTCGGCGCCGGCGGGGCGTGGGAGGCGATCAAAGCCATCGGCGGGCCGGTCCGAACGCCTGGCGAATCGGTCGCGGCGCTGGAAGAGGCGATTCACGTCATCCGCCTGATGTGGAGCGGCGAGCGCAACGTGCGCTTCGATGGGAAGTTCTACCAGCTGGACGGGGTCCAGACAGGGCCCACGCCTCTGCACCCGATCGGAATCTGGCTCGGCGCCTACAGGCCGCGCATGCTCTCGCTTGTCGGCCGCGCCGCGGACGGCTGGGTGCCGTCGCTCGGATATGTGAGGCCGGCGGACCTGGTCGAGGGCAACCGGCGCATCGACGAGGCCGCCACCGCGGCCGGCCGCGACCCGCGCGCAATCCGTCGCCTTCTCAACGTCGGGGCCGACGTCCCGGTCGAGATGCTCACCTCCCTGACTGTTGAGGACGGCATGGACACGTATGTCATCGGTGGCATCGAGGATCCTGAAGCGCTCCGCTGGTTTGCGAAAGACGTGATCCCGGCGGTTCGCGCGGCGGTCGCCGAAGCACGGTGAATCATGCTGACCTGGTCGGGCTTCTGCAGGACGCGATCACCGAGCGCGGGGGCCGGTGGGCGGACCTCGGAGCTGGGGAGGGAGCCTTCACCCTGGCGCTGGCGGACCTGCTGGGTCCAGGAGCTCACATCACTGCGGTAGACCGTGACTCCGGCGCTCTGCAGAATCTCTCAAGCGAGAGGTTTCCTGGCGTGAAGATCGAGACCAAGGTGGGCGACTTCACCCGGCCGCTGGATCTGTCGAACCTCGACGGAATCGTGATGGCCAACTCGCTCCATTTCGTTCGAAACAAGGCGCCTTTGCTCGAGTCGGTCCGAACCATGCTGCGTCCGGGAGGGAAGCTGATCGTCGTCGAGTACGGAACCGATCGAGGCAATCCCTGGGTACCGCACCCGTTCACTTACGAACGGTGGGAAAGCATGGCGGCTCAGGCGGGGTTCGCAAAGACGCGCCTTTTACGAACCATCCCGAGCCGCTACACGGGAAGCATGTATTCCGCGGTCAGTGAGACTTAGAACACCTGCGACTGAGACTGCGCGGCGGGGGCCTGTTGACGCCGGCCGTGCCTGCGCCGGAACCACCGCCCGATCATCACCCGCCGGTCGGCGTTCGAACCGCCGCCGCCGCCCGGGTTGAACCGCTTGGTGATCCCGCCCAGCTTCGCGCCCCAGGTGACGTACTTGTGGAACCGCTCCTCAGCCTCCTGGGCGATACCGATTCGCTCGCCGCGAGTCTCCTCACGGAAGCGGGCGATCCTTCCTGCGGCCGCGCCTTCCTTCTCTTCGGGGGTCGATCCCACGTTGAGCTCAGGCAGCGACCCGAGGACCACGATCTGGTCATCCTCGAGGGTGACCTCCACTCCCTTGAACCAGCCGTCTGGGAGCCTTCCGGCAAACCAACCCTTGATCGTTCCGAACTCTTTCTCGTCCATAATTACATGATTACGCTGCAAATCCGATCCTGTCAAGCCCTGGTGTGGCCGTCTAAGCTGGGTTGAGATGGGAATGATGGGCGGCGGCGGGCCGCCGATGATGCACTGGTGGGCCGGCCGGCGGAAGAAGCCTGACACCGGGCAGGCCAACAGCGGCCTGACCGGCGACCCGGCGCTCGAGCAGCCGCCGCTGCCGGAGGGTCCCAAGGACCTGCGCGGCCGGTGGGAGAACCTGAAGCAGTCGGTCACCGGCACCTCGGCAGCGCTACCGAGGGTGCTGCGCCTGGTCTGGGACGCGAGCCCGGCGACCACGCTGGGCCTCTTTGTCACCACGGCGATCGCCGGGGTCATCCCGGCCGCCGCCGCTTACACCGCCAAGCTGTTGATCAACTCGGTCGTCCTGGGCATCGCGATCCATAACTTCCACCAACCCGACCGGGAGACCTTTGCCGAGGTCTGCGCCTGCAGCCCGATCGGGCCGTTCCAGACCCTCCAGTTCTCCGCCGTCGGCATGATCGTCGCCCTGTCGATCGTGCAGCTGGCGCTCTTCGCGCTGACAGCCCTGCTCGGAACGATCCGCAACATCACTCAGCAGCTGCTGCAGAACTCGGTCGCGATGCGGATCCAGCTCATGGTGATGGAAAAGGCCGCTTCGCTCGATCTGCAGTTCTACGAGGACCCGGCCTCCTACGACCTCCTCCGGCGAGCGCAGACCGATTCCATAAACCGGCCGGTGATGATGATCTCCACCGCATTCGGCCTGGTGCAGACGCTGTTGACGTTCATCACGATGATCGCCCTGCTCGTCGCGGTGAGCCCGCTGCTTGCTCTGATCGCCCTCATCTCGCCAATTCCCGCATTCATCGCCGACACGCGCTATGGGTGGTGGGGCTACAACATCGCTCGCTGGGGGTCGAGGCTGCTGCGGCGGATGAACTACCTCGTGACCCTGGTCACTACCGACAGGTTCGCCAAGGAGGTCAAACTCTTCGGCCTCGGTGGGTACTTCATCGAGCGCTACAAGCTCATCGCGGAGGCGTTCTACGCCAGCCAGCGCCGCCAGGTCGCCAGGCGCTATCTGACCGGATTCGCCTGGGGCAACTTGAGCACCATCGCAAGCTCCATCACCTATCTATATGTGGCTCTGCAGGCGATCGCGGGGCGGCTGACCCTCGGCGACCTGACTCTGTACACGGCGGCCGCACAATCGGTGCAGGGCTCGATCCAGGGCATCCTCAGTGGCTTCTCGGGCATGTACGAGCACAACCTCTACCTGAACAACCTCTTCGAGCTGATGGCGACCAAACCTTCGATGCCGGTCGCGGCGACCCCCGTCAAGGTGGCGGTGCCCATGCGTGGGGAGATCAGGTTCGACGACGTTACGTTTGCATATCCCGGAGCGGACAAACCTGCTCTCAGCAACCTCAGCTTCACGGTCAAGCCCGGCGAGACTCTGGCCGTGGTCGGCCGCAACGGCGCCGGCAAGACCACGCTTTTCAAGCTGATCTGCCGCCTCTACGACCCGGTCGAAGGCCGGATCCTGATCGACGGCATCGACCTCCGAGAGCTCGACCCGCAGGATCTTCGCGAGCAGATCGGCGGCATGTTCCAGGATTACGTCGACTATCAGGCCACAGCGTCCGAGAACATCGGGCTCGGCAACGTGCCGCATATCGGCGACCGCGAATCGATCGTCGAGGCGAGCGAGAGGGCCGGAGCTGACGATCTCATCTCGAACCTCCCCGATGGCTACGACACCGCGCTCGGAAAGTGGTTTGATGCGGGCGTCAACCTTTCAGGAGGCGAGTGGCAGAAGGTGGCGCTCGCGCGGGCGTTCATGCGCGACGCAAAGATCCTGCTGCTCGACGAGCCCACTTCAGCGCTCGACGCGCAGGCCGAGTACGACCTCTTCGAGCGGCTGCACTCTCTCACCAAAGGCCGCACCGCCGTCTACATCTCGCACCGGTTCTCGACGGTGCGGCGCGCCGACCGCATCATCTTCCTGGAGCACGGCAGGCTCGTTGAGGAAGGCACGCACGAGGAGCTGATGCGGCTGGACGGGCGCTACGCGAGACTGTTCCGGATGCAGGCCGCCGCCTACACCGGCGAGGAAGTCGTCCCCGAAGAAGAAGCAGTCTCCCAGTAGGGGTGGAGAAGCGGCTGGTCGTCGCAGGGGTGCTCCTTGGGGTTGTCACCGCAGCCATCTACCTGGTTGGGGGGCGCCGGTCTTTTGGATACGACGCCGCGGCGACGTTCGCCAACTTCGTCGCCACGCCATCGATCTGGGACGCGTTCGCCGTCAGCACGGTGCTGCCCACGATCCCGCTGAAGAGCGTCGCGTCCAACGACCACGTGCTCCTGTCGCTCATCAGCCACGTGATCTACTCGACGACCGGATCCCGCAGCGAGATCGTCTACCGCCTGGTGCCGGCGCTGGCGGCGGGCGGCGTGGTCGGCGTGACGACCTCGGCGCTGGCCCAGCGCTTCGGCCTGCTCGCGGGCGCCGCCGCCGGGCTGTTCGTCGCGACGGACCCGCTCTTCGTCGAGAACAGCCGCGACCTGCGCGGCTACAGCCTCGCCGCGCTGGGCTGCGTGCTGGCCACCGTCATCCTTACCGGCCGGTGGACTCGATGGCGGCTGATCGCATACGCGCTGCTGCTGGGCCTGGCCATCACGGCGCAGCTGTTCGCCGGGGTCGTGCTGCTGATGCATGTGGCCTGGATCGCCACGCGAAGGTCATGGCCGGAGCTCGGTCAGCTGGCTCCGGCCTGGTTGGGGGCCGCAGTGATCGGCGCCGCGGCCAACGCGAACATTCAGATCATGGAGCTGCTTCAGCACGGCTACCCGGCCAGCGTCTTCTACCCGACTTTTCCGCGCGACCTCGTGCTGTTCCTGGTCGGCGCCCCGGTCCTGCTTCCAGTTGGTTTGTGGCTGGCAACAGCAGGCCTTGGCGTGTGGGCGTTGCGCGCGCAGCCATGGCTGTGGGCTGGACTCGCCGTGGTGGCGCTGGTAGTGGCCGGGCT
>DASQAU010000057.1:0-4173 GCA_035635595.1 Candidatus Eiseniibacteriota bacterium | reverse complement strand
ATCGGCGCCGTCGGCGAGCAGTTCAAAGCGGCGAGGGTGCGAGAGCTCGCCCTCCGCTACCGCAAGCCGATCGTATGGCTCCTGGATTCTGCCGGCGCACGGATTCAGGAGGCCGCCGGCTCGACGTTCGCCGGAACGGGGTACCTGTTCGCCGACCAGGTCGTGATGTCCGGCGTGATCCCGCAGGTCGCGGCGATGCTGGGACCGTGCTCGGCCGGCACGGCGTACATTCCCGGTCTGGCCGATTTCGTGCCGATGGTCAAGGAGACGTCTTCGATGTCGCTGGCCGGCGCGCGTTTGGTGAAGGCGGCGACGGGCGAGGAGGTCTCGGACCACGACATGGGAGGGTCGCAGGTCCACTGCTACGAGTCGGGAGTGGGGGACAACGAGGTCGCCGACGACCGCGAGTGCATCGAGACGGTGCGAAAGTTCCTGTCCTACCTCCCCTCCAACAACACCGAAGCGGCGCCGTTCTTTGACACCGGGGATCCTCCGGACCGCTCGGTGGAGGGACTGGAAAAGATCGTGCCGGTCAATCCGCGGGCCGCATACGACGTCAGACGCGTGATCAAGGCGGTGTTCGACCACGACAGCTGGTTCGAGGTCAAGCCCACGTGGGCGAAGAACATCGTGATCGGGCTTGCGCGCGCCGGTGGGCACGCGGTCGGGGTGGTAGCGAACCAGCCGATGCAGAAGGGAGGAGTCCTCGATTCGGATGCCGCAGACAAGGCGGCGCGCTTCATCCGTATGTGCGACGCCTTCAACGTGCCGCTGGTCTACCTGATGGATGTGCCCGGATTCATTGTTGGGTCACAGGTCGAAAAGCAGGGCATCATCCGGCACGGAGCCAAGATGCTGTACGCGACGTCGGAGGCGACGGTGCCGAAGATAACCGTGATCATGCGCAAGGCATATGGCGCCGGCTACTACGTGATGTGCGGCAAGGGCTACGAGCCGGACGTGCTGGTCGCGTGGCCTCTCGCCGAGATCTCTGTGATGGGTCCTGAGGGGGCGGTCAACATCATCTTCAACAAGCAGATCGAAGCCTCGGACGACCCAGAGACAACGCGGGCCAAGATGATCGACGCGATCCGGGCGCAGATCAACCCGTACCTCGCGGCGGGCTGGGCGATGATCGATGACGTCATCGATCCCTCCGAGACGCGCCGGGTGATCATCCAGGGCATAGAGCAGGCCGCGGACAAGAGGGTCGATCGGCCCTGGCGAAAGCACGGGAACATCCCGGTATGACGAAAGTAGTGATCAGCGCCGCGCTGACCGGCGTGCTGTCGACCAGGAATCAGTGTCCCGCCATTCCGTACACGCCGAAAGAGATCGGCGAGGAGGCAAAGCGCGCAGCCGACGCAGGCGCTGCGATCGTCCACATCCATGCGCGCACCGCAGACGGTGGCCCCGACTGGAAAGGTGAAACTTTCGCCGAGATCTTCAACGAGGTCCGCGCCCGCACCGACGTGATCGTCAACTTCTCCACCGGCGCGATCGGCATCCCACCCGAGGATCGCGTCGCACACATCCGCGACCTGAGGCCGGAGATGGCCGCGCTGAACATGGGCTCGATGAACTACGCGATCTACTCCGAAAAAAAGAAAACCTTCTATCACGACCACGTCTTCGCCAACTCCTTCAAGGACATCCAGTTCTTCCTCGAAACCATGAGGACCGCCGGTGTCCGTCCGGAGATGGAATGCTTCGACGCGGGGCATATCGGTAACACGCGCCCGCTCGTCGACATGGGCGTGCTCGCACTTCCGTTTCAGTTCAGCCTCATCATGGGTGTCCTCGGCGGCATCCCCGGCACGACGCGGCACCTGGTCGACCAGGTCGACTCGCTGCCGCCTGGATCGCACTGGCAGGTGATCGGCATCGGCCTCAACCAGTGGCCGCTGGTGGCCGCGGCGATCACGATGGGCGGAAACGTGCGGGTCGGGTTGGAGGACAACTTCTACGTGGAGGACGGAAAGATGGCGAAGAGCAACGGGGACCTGGTGGAAAAGGCCAGTCGCCTCGTGCGCGACCTCGGGCGCGAGGTGGCGACGAGCACCGAAGCCAGGGCTCAGCTCGGCCTCGAAGCAACGCCTCGCCCTGCCTCGATTGTCCCCTCTCCCCATCGGGGAGAGGGTTAGGGAGAGGGGCTTAAGTTGGCAACCGAGGTGAGAGCAGAACTCGTGGGCAGCGTCTGGAAGATCACCTCCAAGCCTGGGGACGAGGTGGCCGAGGAGGCCGTGCTCCTGATCCTCGAGTCGATGAAGATGGAGATCGAGGTCACCGCGCCACGGGCGGGCACAGTGAAGGAGATCCGCGTGAAAGAAACGGACGTGGTCAAGGAGGGCCAGGTGCTGGTCGTGCTGGAATGAGCGAGCTTCCAATTCGTGTCAAAGTGCAGGAAAGCGCCAGTCAGGTGATTTACACCGACGCTGTCTTGATCAATGGCAACCCGCTCGGTTTCGTGCTCAACTTCGGGCAGTGGGCGCCGGAAGAATCAGGGCTGGTCCGCGTTTACTCGCGTGTCGGAATGAGCCCCAACCACCTGAAGCTGCTGTCCCAGCTGCTTGCGCAGAATGTCGCCGCGTACGAAGAGAAGTTCGGTGAGATGACCGTGACGGAGGACCGCGCCGCCCGCGCTCATCACTTTGGCTTCGACGTCGGGCCTGAAGCGAACCCAAAACGCCCTCAGTGAAGCCTGCCCCGCTCCTGTTTGAGTATCAGCGGCTGGTCGAGCGCGAACGGGGACTTCGTGGAAATATCGAACGCGTCACGTCGCGGCTGGAGTCCGATCCTGAGGTAGTCGAGCGCGAGGAGACCCTCACCGAAGCGCGCGCGGCACAGTCCGCGACCGCGGCGCGAGTTCGCGAGTCGGACCACGAACGCGAGGCGCATCGCACGAGGCTTCGCACGCGTGAGAAAGAGCTCATGAGCGGGCGAATCCGCAACCCAACCGAGCTGATGCAGATGTCGGAAGAGGTTCAGCACATGAAGGCACGCTTCGTCGAGGAGGAGGACGCCGAGCTGAAGCTGATGGAGGAGGCCGACGCCGCCGACCACGCGGTTCGCGAAGCTACCGAAGACCTCGAGCAGGCGCGCCGCCAATCCGTATCTGAGGAACCTGAGCTCCGTGAGAACCTCAGGACATGGAGCATTGAGCTGGCCGAGGTCGAGACCGAGCGCGACGCGATATGGGAGCAGGTCCCAAAGCCGGCGCAGGTGGCTTACTCACGCATGCGCATGCAGCCCGCGGTCGCCCAGGTCATCAACGGCCAGTGCGCGGCCTGCCACGTCACGGTCACGTCATCGGGCATGCAGATGCTGCGCAAGGGCGATGAGCTCGTGCACTGCGAGAACTGCGGCCGCATCCTGGTCCGCGACTGAAAACGCTACGGCTCCGCGCAGACGGAGGCGCTCGGGGCAATCCAGGTCCGGCCGCGATCGGAGTGGTGATCGAGGATGAGGACGGGACGCGCTTGCGCACGTTCCACCGCTACATCGGCGCTGCTACGAACAACCAGGCTGAGTATCACGCCCTCATCGATGGGCTCAAGGCGATTGCGGACTGGAAGCCCCACAACGTCGAGGTCTGCCTCGACTCCAAGCTGGTGGTCGAACAGGTCAACGGCAAATGGAAGGTCAAGGAGCCCGGGCTGAAGGACCTTCACCAGCAGGCCGTCGAGCTTCTCAAGCCGTATGGAGACAGAGTCAGCGTCCGCCACGTGGACAGAAGCCAAAACAAAGCGGCGGACAAGCTGGTCAACATGGCTCTCGACGATCGTGTTAAGCAGGCCAAGGCAGATGGGTAGAATTCGCCTGGGTCGAGGCGGACGGGTGACCGCCGACAGTAAGTGAATACGGTTGGAGGAAAGTCCGGGCTCCACAGAGCAGGGCGCCGGGTAACACCCAGTCGGGGCGACCCGAAGGAAAGTGCCACAGAAAATTACCGCCGGACAGTACGTTTCTTTAAAGGTGCGCCCTGCGCGCGCCCGGCCGGAGACGAGCTGTTAGGTAAGGGTGAAAAGGTGAGGTAAGAGCCCACCGGCGGCCGGGTGACCGGCCGGCCAGGCAAACCCCGCCCGGAGCAAGACCAAATAGGAGGGCGTTCACGGCGGCTCGCCGAGCCCTCGGGTATCGGTCGCTAGAGGCGCCGGGCAACCGGCGTCCCAG
>DASQAU010000056.1:0-23281 GCA_035635595.1 Candidatus Eiseniibacteriota bacterium | reverse complement strand
TCCTGAGCGCTGGTTCGCGATGATGCGGCTCGACGAGAACCGTGCGAAGACGCAGCTCGCGAAGAAAGCGAAGGTGCCCGTCTCGGTCGTTACGAACATGGCGATCTGGGGCAACCACTCATCCACGCAGTACCCGGACGCTCGCAACGCGCGCATCGCAGGAATGGGGGTCTACGACGTGATCGACGACCATGGCTGGCTGAAGCGCGGATTCATCACGACGGTTCAAAACCGCGGCGCCAAGGTGCTCGAGGCGCGCGGCCTGTCCTCGGCCGCGTCAGCCGCCAACGCGGTGCTCGACTCGGTGCACAGCATTCGCAACCCCACCCCGTGGGGCGACTGGCACTCGGTCGCAGTCGTAAGCCATGGCGAGTACGGGGTCCCTGAGTGGCTCCAGTTCGGCTTCCCGGTACGCTCGGACGGCACGAACTGGGAGGTTGTCCCTGGCCTGGAGCACGACGATGACGCCAAGGAGCGGATCCGCATCACCACCGAGGAGCTGCTGCAGGAACGGGAGCTCGTGAAGGAGCTGGTTCCGACCTAACCCCGGCGGCCATACCGCGTGTTTTGTGCCAAACCCGCCGACAAGAGATCGAATTCCGCGTGTTTGGCGCCAGCCGTGCCTTGGCGGGCAATCTAATCTGAAGCGTGTGAGCATCACGCTCGATCGCCACAGCTTCCCCTTCACCGCGATCGTCGGCCAGGAGTCGATGAAGCTGGCCCTGATCCTCAACGCCATCGTGCCGACCATCGGCGGGGTCTTGATCCGTGGTGAGAAGGGAACGGGCAAGTCGACCGCGGTCCGCGCGCTGGCTCGGCTCCTTCCCGAACACCAGGTGGTCGAGGGCTGCCACTTCGGCTGCGACCCGGCCGACGTGGACGCCCTGTGCGACGACTGCCGGCTCAGGCTGAAGTCAGCCGGTCTCCTGCCTTCCCACAAGCGCCGGATGCGGGTGGTCGAGCTCCCGATCAACGCCTCGGAGGACAGGGTCGTCGGCACCATCGACATCGAAGCCGCGCTGCGCACGGGGTCAAAGCGTTTCGAGCCGGGCGTCCTCGCCGAGGCCAATCGCAACATCCTCTACGTGGACGAGGTGAACCTCCTCGACGACCACATCGTCGATGTGCTGCTCGACGCGGCCGCGATGGGCGTCAACGTGATCGAGCGCGAAGGCGTTTCCTTCGCCCACCCGTCGCGCTTCATCCTCGTCGGAACGATGAACCCTGAAGAGGGTGAGCTCCGCCCCCAGCTGCTTGACCGCTTCGGGCTGTGCGTCGACGTCGAGGGGATTCGCGACCCCGACCAGCGCGTGCTCATCGCTGAGCGCGACGCCGCCTTCAAGCGGGGCAACCACGAATTCGCCAACGAGTTCGCCGCCGCGGACAGCAACCTGTCGCGCGCTCTGGCCGAGGCGATTGCGGCGGTGAAGGACGTTCGCGTCTCCCGGGGCCACGCGAGGCTCATCTCATCGATCTGCGTCGAGGCGGATGTGCTCGGCCATCGCGCGGACGTAGTCATCGACCATGCCTCGCGCGCCCTCGCCGCCTACCGCCGCCACGCGAGCCCGAATCGCGAGGACATCTACGATGCGGCCGCGCTGGCGCTCGCGCATCGCGCGCGCCAGCCTGTGCGTAGAGACGAAGACGAAACCAGCTCGCCCGACCATGGCGAAGAGCAGGACGGCTCCAAGCCTTCGGAATCTGAACCCGGCGATCCGCAGGCGTCTGACAGCGAATCCACGACGGAGGCGTCGGCGGATGCGAATGCAACCGCGTCCGACAGCGGTGAGCAATCCGCCGGGAGCGACGATGGAATGACGACCGGCGGATCGAGCGGCCACGAATCGTCACCCGACGCGCTCGACACTTTCAACCTGAAGCGGATCGACCTGCCGAGGCAGCGTCGCGTGCGCAAACAGGGCGGCAAGCGTTCGGCGAGCCAGACGCCGGACCGACGCGGCCGTTACGTGCGCGCGGAGCCGAAGGCGAAGGTCAACGACCTCGCCATCGATGCCACGGTGCGCGCGGCGGCTCCGATGCAGAAGGAACGCGGTCGGCTTCACGGCGAGCGATTGAGGCTCGAGCGCGAGGACCTTCGCCAGAAGGTGCGCGAGCGGAAAGTCGGGAACCTCATCGTCTTCGTCGTCGACGCGTCGGCGTCGATGGATGCCGAGCAGCGGATGGCGGCGACGAAGGGAGCGATCCTGTCGCTGCTGCAGGACGCGTACGTGCGGCGCGACCGCGTCGCGGTGGTCATCTTCAAGAACCGAACCGCCGAGGTGGTGTTGCGCCCGACGTCAAGCGTGTCGCTGGCACGGCGGCGACTGGAAAAGCTGTCGGTCGGCGGGACAACGCCCCTGACCCACGGCCTGATGGCCGGCTACAAGGTCGTGAAGACCGAGCTGCTGCGCGACCCGACCATCCGTCCGCTGCTGGTGCTCATCAGCGATGGCCGCGGCAACATCTCGATGTTCAAGGAAGAGCCGCTGGTCGAGGCGCAGAAGGTCGCGGCGCTGATCGATTCGGAAGACATCGACGCGCTGGTCATCGACTCGGCGCGGGACTACAGCCACCTTCCCTCGGTGCAGCATCTCGCGCGGGTGGCGCCGATGTACCAGACCTACGCCATCAACGCTTGCGCCGACCTGGCGGAGCGGATGGGGGCCCGCTACTACGGCCTGTACGACCTGTCACGCGACGAGATCGCGTCCGCGGTGGAGAGAGAGCTGGGCCGAGCCCGGTAACATCCCACCCGTGGCAATAGACCGGTACTCCTACCCCTTCACAGCGATCGTGGGCCAGGAGCAGATGAAGCTGGCCCTGGTGCTCAACGCGATCAACCCATCCATCGGCGGGGTGCTGATCCGCGGCGAGAAGGGCACGGGCAAGTCCACCGCCGTGCGCGCGCTCGCGAAGCTCCTGCCCGAGCAGAAGGTGGTCGAAGGCTGCCACTTCGGATGCCACCCCGAAGACCCCGAAGACTGGTGTCTCGACTGCCGTGAGCGCTCGCGCTCCGGCGAGCTCCCTGTGACCACCCGCCGCATGCGCGTAGTCGAGCTGCCGATCAACGCCTCCGAAGACCGAGTCGTTGGAACGATCGACCTGGAGGCTGCGCTCAAGGAAGGGTCGCGACGCTTCGAGCCTGGCGTGCTCGCCGAGGCCAATCGGAACATTCTCTACGTCGACGAGGTCAACCTCCTGGACGACCATATCGTCGACGTGCTGCTCGACGCGGCCGCGATGGGCATCAACACCGTCGAGCGCGAGGGCGTCTCGGTTTCACACCCGTCGCGCTTCATCCTCGTCGGGACCATGAACCCCGAGGAGGGCGAGCTCAGGCCGCAGCTGCTCGACCGGTTCGGGCTTTGCGTCGACGTCGAAGGCATCCGCGACCTCGATCAGCGCGTCGCCATCGTCGAGAAGCGAGCGGTGTGGGAGGACGATCCCAACCTCTTCTACCAGCAGCACGCGGAGTCGGAGCAGAGCGTGCGCTCGCAGATCGCCGAGGCCATTCAGACCTTCCCGGAGGTGGACCTTCCGCGCGAGATCCTGCGCCTGATCGCGCAGATCTCGATCGCCCTGGAGGTGGACGGACACCGCTCCGACCTCGTGTGCGCGCGCGCCGCCCAGGCCAAAGCCGCTTACGACAGCTCGGAGCAGGTCGTGGTGAAGAACGTGGCCGACGTTGCCGAGATGGTCTTCGCGCACCGCGTCCACTCGGTGCCGTTCGGCAAGGGGGGGCCGAACCTGGGCGAGGTGATCGCCCGGATGGTCGGCCAGGCCTGAAGACAGCGGAGACCGTCGCCGCATTCAACGAGGCCTTCAACCGGCACGACATCGACGCCGTCATGGCGCTGATGAGCGACGACTGCGTCTTCGAGAGCATGTCTCCCGAGCCGGACGGTGGGCGTCACGTCGGGCAAGTCACGATTCGCCAGTTCTGGGAAAGGTTCTTCGGCAGTTACCCGGACGCCCGTTTCGAAACCGAAGAGATGGTCGTGTCCGGCGATAGGGCGGTTGTCCGGTGGCGATTCGAGCGTGGCGACGGCCACCTCCGCGGCATCGACCTGTTCAAGGTTAGCGACGGCAAGGTGGCGGAAAAGTTCACTTACAGGAAGGGATAGGCCGCACCCGCGTCCTAGACTGACCGGCGTGGCGGCGTCCAAGCAACCGGCCCTGCAACCCCAGCGCGCGGCGGAGCTCCTCGGTCGGATCGAAGAGAACGTCCATCGGGTCATCGTCGGCAAGGAACGAGTCGTCCGGCTTGCGGTCACCGGGCTCGTGGCCGGCGGCCACGTCCTGCTGCAGGACCTTCCCGGCACCGGCAAGACGATGCTCGCTCGCGCACTCGCGACGTCAGTGGGCGGGACGTTCCGGCGCATCCAGTGCACTCCCGACCTACTTCCGTCTGACATCACCGGCTCGAGCATCTTCAACCAGAAGGAGCTGTCGTTTACATTCGTGCCCGGCCCGATCTTCGCCAACATCGTCCTGGCGGACGAAGTCAACCGCGCCACGCCGCGCACGCAGTCGGCGCTGCTGGAGGCGATGGGGGAGGGCCAGGTCACGGTGGAAGGCGCGACGAGGTCGCTCGAGCGGCCGTTCTTCGTGGTCGCTACGCAGAACCCGACGGAGTTTCACGGCACGTACCCGCTGCCCGAGTCGCAGCTGGACCGATTCACCCTGGCGGCCGAGATGGGTGCCCCGACCGACGCTGAGGCGATGGAGGTGCTCGCCCGCAGAGAGCACGGCGATCCGCTTGCCGACTTGAGCAGCGTGGTGAACCTGAGCGAGGTCATCGAGCTGCAGGAGGCGTGCCTCCGCGTGGTCGCAGCGCCCGCGATCCGCACCTACATCGTCTCCCTGCTCCAGGCTGTTCGCGCCCGCCCAGACGTGCTCCTGCCGGCCAGCATGCGGTCAGGCGTGTACCTGCAGCGCGCCGCGCAGGCGTGGGCCCTGTTCGAGGGCCGTGACTTCGTCCTGCCCGACGACGTGAAGCTGCTCGCCGTCCCGGTGCTCGCGCACCGGCTGAGCATGCGAGGCCGGGCGAAGGCGGACGACATGATCCGGGAGCTCGTCGCGTCGCTTCCACTGCCACCGCTGAGGCAGCACTAAGGCGGCCCCCACGCAGATCAAGCTCGGGTCTCCCCCCACCCTAGCCCTCCCCCTGCGGGGGAGGGGATTCATTCGACCAACCCCCCGGCTGTTTGGCGCGCTGGCGCTCGCCGCGGTGGTCGAGTACTACGGCACCACGTCGGAGGTCCCCTGGCTCTTCCTGCTGGCCAGCTGGATCGTCGGCCTGCTCATCGTTTCGTTCATATACAGCCTCTGGAATCGAGCCGGGCTACGCCTCCACCTGGGCGTCGGCGGCAGCAGCCCGTCAGCCGGTTCACCGATTGAGGACCTGCCCGAGCACCTCCTCCGGAACGGCCCACTTCCGGCGCCGATCTTCGAAGGCGACGGTCTTCAGATGGACCTCGGGCTTGACACGACTGGCGCGCCGCGCGGCCCCGCACGCCTGACGGGCGTGATCGGCAGCCAGCATGTGGGCGCAGCCACCGGGGTCGTGCCGAGGACGGGATGGCGGCACCGGGTCGAGCTGAACGGCATGCGCCGCGGACCGGTGGGCGCTCAGGGGTGGGTCGTCGAGTCGAGCGACCCCGTCGGCATGTTCCGCAGCCGCCGAACGAGTCCCGACGCTGAGGTCGCCCTGGTGCTCCCGCGGTTTGCCTCGTTGTCACGCAGGCCGCAGACCCGCGAGCTGGAGGCGAGCGTCGCAGCGCCGCGAGCCGGTTCAGGGACCGAGCTCTTCGGCGTTCGCCAGTACCGGCCGGGAGATTCGCTGCGGCGCATCCACTGGCGCTCCAGCGCGCGCCATGCGGAGCTGGTCGTCCGCGAATACGAGCCGCCGGGCGTGCAGACCCTCGGCATCTTCTGCGACCCCCATCCAGGCGATGCGGCGGTGGCCGACCAGGTGGCGCGCATCGCCGCTTCGGAGGCGTGGGACTGCCTGCGCAACGGCGGGCGGGTGATGCTCTGGGGTCCTGGCCTGGCCCCAAGCGCGTCGGGCGAGGCGCGCTCTCTTTGGGCTGCGCTCGAATGGCTTGCGCGCTACCCGACCGCCGCTGAGCCAGGCGAGGACGTCGATCCACCGCAGGTCAGCCAGGCGGTGGCTGTTGCCGGCGGCGCGCCACAGCAGGTCGTCGAAGCGCTGGAGACAGTCCGCCGTCGCGGAGGGTCCGTGCGCGCCTGGGTCGTCGGTGACTCCGACTTCGACGTGGACGCGCCGGTGCAGCACGTGGGCACGGACTGGCCGCTGTGAGGCTGCCCAGGCTGCCCGCCTCGCCCGTCGAGAACTCCCTCGAAGGCAGGGCGTTCGTCTTCTCTGGCTTCGCGGTCGCCGTCCTGGCGATCGTGCTGTACGGACAGGACTATGTGATCCCTGCCGTCGGCGTCGCGACGACCGCCATCGGCCACTTCGTCAGCTATCGCGGACGGGAGCGCAAGCGCAGCCTTGGCGGCCAGATCCTGCTCGCCACCCTGATATTCGCCGGCCTGGCGTACTTTCTCGCCGACTCGGCCCTGGCTCTGTTCGGCGGCATCCTGCCCCAGGCCAACTTCGCGATCGCGCTGGTCGCAGTCACGAGCTTCGACCTGAAGACCCGCCGCAACTGCTACTCGAGCCTGTGGATCAGCCTCGCCATCCTCTACCTGGCTGCGGTCTACGCCTGGGATTACGCCTTCGGCCTGTTGGTCGCGCTGTGGGCGGTCTGCCTCGCCGGCTTCTGGATGGCATCGCACCTGCGCCGGATGGAAGCCAGGCTGCGTGCTCCGCGGGCGGCGATCACCGCGGTGGTGCTGGGTGCGCTGGCGGCCGGGCTCGTCGGCTTCATCGTGGTCCCGCAGCCGGCCGCCTTCGCGCCCACGCCGCTGGTGGTCTCGCTGCCGAACTTCGTCAGCTTTCGTGGCGAGATGGAAAACCCGGCGCTGCCGCTCGTGCAGATCGCCGGCGACCCCTCCGGCGCCACCGGCAGCATCGACCTCCACTTCCGCGGACGGCTGGGTGACTCGCCGGTCATGTACGTCCGGACGGGCGCTCCCGCGTACTGGCGTGGCCTCGTGTTCGACACCTATCGCGACGGCGCGTGGACGGCCTCGAACCGCGGGTACGTCGAGATGCAGCCCTACGTTCCGCCGCGATTCCTGCCGCCGGCCCCGCCCAACAACCTGGGCACCTTCGTCCAGGCTTTCCGCGTCTTGCGTCCGCTGCCGGGCGTGATCAGCGCGGCGTACCCGATCCAGAGCCTTTACGCGCCGGTCGCGGCGCTGCGTGAAGACGCGTACGGAACTTTCCACACGCCCAGCGCCCTCCGCCCAGGCCAGACCTACTCCGTTGTCTCCTACCTGCCGAACCTGTCGCCAGACGAGCTGCGGACAGCCCCGTTCGCGGAAGGCGAACCGGGCATCGATCCGGCGTATCTCGACGACAGCGCTCTCTCGCAGCGAGCCCGTCAACTGGCAGCAGAGGCAGTACACGGCTACACCGCGACGCAGTTCGACTCCGTCATGGCGCTCACGTACTACCTCCAATCGAATTTCCAGTACTCGCTGGAGCTCGGGCATGTGCCGCCTGGCCGAGATCCGGTCGACTGGTTCTTGTTCGATGTGAAGATCGGATACTGCGAACAGTTCGCCACCGCCGAGGTGCTCATGCTGCGCAGTCTCGGCATCCCAGCGCGATTAGCCACCGGCTACTCGACCGGCGACTACGACCCGGTGCTCGACCAGGCGGTGGTCCGCGAGCACGATGCCCACGCCTGGGTCGAGGCATGGTTTCCAAACCATGGATGGGTGCCGATCGACCCTTCTCCCGGGTTCTCACCGCTGGCCGCGACGCGTTTTCCGAGCCACTGGGCCGCGGGCGGGATCGCCCGGCTCATCCCGCACCTCGAGCTCGGCGCCCCCCTGGCTGCTCTTGGATCGCTGGGAATCCTCGGGGTCATCCCGCCGGCTTTCGCGATCGCCCTGCTGGTGGTGATCGCCTGGGCCTGGCTGCGCACACGGCGGTGGAAGCGAGGGGTCCGGGCGCCGGCCAGCCAGTCCGAGCTGCTCCGGCTCTACGAACGCATCCAGCGCAAGCTGGGCCGCCGGCGCGCGCCGCCCGAAACGCCGCTGGAGTACATGAGCGGTCAGAGCCCTGGAACGATGCAATCGCTGCTCGAAGAGGTGACCGACGCGGTCAACGAAGGCGCCTACGCCGGCCGCTGGCCGGACGTAAAAGAAGTGCGGGAGCTCGCGGACCGCTTATCCTGACGGGCCGTGGCCAAAGCAGTCTCGACCGGCGCCGAAACTGTCCGCTGGGACCTCAGCGATCTCTACGCGTCCCCGACGGATCCGGCGCTGGAGGCAGACCTGGCGCGCGCGCTGGAACGTGCCAAAGCTTTCGAGGCGACCTACAAGGGCAAGGTGACAACCCTCGAGCCGGCCGACTTCGCCGCCATGATGCGCGAGCTCGAGCGGAATGAGGAGGACGCCGCGAAGCCGGAGGTGTACGCGTACCTCCTGCACAGCCAGAACACCCAGGACCCAGCCGCCGGCAGGCTGCTTGCGCGTGTGCGCGAGGCCGCCGCCGAGCGAGGCAGCCATGGAGTCTTCTTCACGCTCGAGCTGGCGCAGACAAGCGACGAGCAGGCGGCAAGGCTCTACGCGAATCCCGACTCGGCCAGGTACCGGCACACAGTGGAGGAGGCGCGCAAGTTCCGCCCGCACCAGCTGTCCGAGCCCGAGGAGCGCGTGCTCACGGAGTTCAGCCCCGTCGGTAATTCGGCGTGGACGCGCCTGTTCGAGGAGCTGTGCGCAGGGATCCGCATCGACATGGACGGCCGCCAACTGGTGCTCGAGGAGGCGCTCACGCTGCTGCGGGAGCCGAACCGCGAGGTGCGGCGCAATGCGAGCCACGCGATCACCGGTGCGCTGAACCAGGACATCCGCACGCGCGGCTACATCTTCAACGTCATCCTCGGGGAAAAGGCGATCGACGACCGGCTGCGTCATTTCCCGTCGTGGATCTCGTCGCGCAATCTGGCCAACGAGACCTCCGACGACGCGGTCCAAGCGCTGGTCGAGGCGGTCACCGGCCGCTATGACGTGTGCGTCCGCTACTACCGCGTCAAGAAGAAGCTGCTGGGCGTCGGCGAGCTCCATGAGTGGGACCGCTACGCGCCGATCCTCGACACCACGAGCGACCTGACCTGGGAGGACGCGAAAGAGCTCGTGCTCGGCTCTTACATGCGCTTTTCCAAGCGGGCCGGACAGCTGGTGGAGGAGTTCTTCCAGCGCGGCTGGATCGACGCGCCGGTGGTCCCGGGCAAAGCGGGCGGCGCGTATTGCATGCCGGTGACGCCGCACCACCACCCGTACGTCATGCTCAATTTCACCGGCAAGCTTCGTGACGCTCTGACCCTCGCGCACGAGCTTGGCCACGGCCTGCACGACCGCCTCGCGTCGAAGCAGCACATATTCGACTTCCACCCTCCGCTGACCCTCGCCGAGACTGCTTCGGTGTTCGGTGAGGCGCTGACCTTCGATCGCATCATGGCCGAGGAGAAAGACGCGAAGGTCCGGCTGGCGATGCTTTGCAGCCAGGTGGAGGACGCGTTTTCGACGGTGTTCCGGCAGGTCGCCTTCAACCGCTACGAGGATGCGGTCCACACCACCCGCCGCAGCGAGGGCGAGCTTTCAGTCGACCAGCTCGGCGAGATCTACCAGTCGAAGCTGCAGCCGATGTTCGGCGACGCGCTCACGCTCACGGACGAGCACAAGGTGTGGTGGAGCTATGTCAGCCATTTCATGCACACGCCGGGCTACGTCTATGCGTACGCGTTCGGAAACCTGCTCGCGCTGTCGGTCTACCACCGCTACCTCGAGCAGGGTCCCGAGTTCGTCGATGACTACCTGGAGTTCCTCGCGGCGGGCGGATCGACGAGGCCTGACGAGCTCGTGCGGAGCCTCGGAATGGACATCACGGACCCAGGTTTTTGGGACGCGGGCTTGAAGATACTCGAAGGAATGGTCACGGAGGTCGAGCGCCTGGCGGAGCTTCGCTAATTCCCTCCGCTAGGAGGACCCGATGAAGGTGGCGCGTGCTCTGGGGCCATTCGCCCAAAATTGGGCGCGATCGGGCGATGCTCGGCCTACTTATTGTCGCCTTGGTCGATGGGCACGTTGCCAATGTCACGCGTAGGCTGGACTGGCGGCCAGCGTGGCCGACCGTGCTTCCGGGCTGGCCGAAGTTTTTCCCGGCCGATCGGTTAACAAAAGGGGTCTAAGCGATGTTTCTTCGCGCAACCCGCGTACAGACGCCGCCGGACAAGGTCAAGGACGCGATCCAGAACTTCGAAGCGAATGTTCTCAAGAACCTTCGCGCAGCTCCAGGCAACCAGGGCGCCATCCTGCTGGTCAACCGTGAGACTGGCGCTGGGATGGGCATCACGTACTGGGAGTCGGCAAAGGCGCTGGCGGCCAGCGAAGCGATTGGCACGCAGAGCCGCACGCAGACGACCAAGGCCGTGCCTGGGAGCCAGATCGTCAACGTAGAGCGGGCGGAGCTGATGATCATGGATCGCGCAGCGCCTGCCAAGTCAGGATCGTTCGTACGGATGGTTTCGGTTAACGGCGATCCAGACAAGCTGGACGCGGCGATCGTGAACATTCGCAACCAGGTGCTGCCGGTTCTCAAGGCACAGAAGGGCTACCGGGCCACGATCGCGAGTGTGGACCGCCAGAGCGGCCGTCTCACCGCGTCGACCGTATGGGATACCAAAGCAGACCTCGACGCCAGCGAAAGCAAGCTTGCCGGCCCTCGAGCGGAGGCCGCCAAGGCCGCGGGAGCGGGCCCGAATGACGTGCAGGTCGAGATCTTCGAGACCGCCGTCGTAGAGCTCAGCGCAGCCATAGCGCAGACCGCCGCAAAGGCATAGGTACAACGCAAACGTCGGGAGAGGGCACGCGTGCCCTCTCCCAGACCGATGCGCCGGGCCCCGGGCGCTTTCATCACGTTTCGCTTCAGCTTGCGAGCTTGGTGGAGCAGGACTGGGTCGCGGAACATGCGGGTGATTCGCAGTTCGACGGGACCACCGTCTTTACAGCCAGCTCGAGTCGCCCCACCCTGGCCCTCCCCCTGCGGGGAGGGGAGACGCATTCAGTACATCGATAGACTACTAATCACATACATACGCCCGTCGGAGCGGGAGCTCTCCACTTGATAAGTGGTAGGGAGTGAGATGACGGTCACCACCGAGGCGCTTGCCACCACGGACCTCGAATTTGCCCGCCAGCTGGGGCAGCAGCTGCGCGTTGACTCGATCCGCTGCAGCACCGCCGCCGGCTCGGGGCATCCAACCTCGTCGATGTCGGCCGCGGACCTGATCGCGGTCCTCATCGCCCGGTACCTCCAGTACGACTGGTCGAAGCCGAAGGACCCGAACAACGACCACCTGATCTTCTCGAAAGGACATGCCTCGCCCCTCTACTACGCGATGTTGAAGGCGGTCGGCGCGATCACCGACGCGGAGATGATGACGTTCCGCAAGTTCGGCTCCCGGCTGCAGGGGCACCCGACGCCGGCCATCCCGTGGGTGGACGTGGCGACCGGGTCACTCGGCCAGGGCCTGCCGATCTCAGTCGGCGTGGCGCTTGCCGGGAAGGACCTGGACAAGCTCCCGTATCACGTCTGGGCGCTGTGTGGCGACTCGGAGCTCGCCGAGGGCTCGATCTGGGAAGCCTTCGACAAGGCCGGGCACTACCAGCTGGCCAACCTGACGGCAATCCTTGACATCAACCGGCTCGGCCAGCGTGGGGAGACCGAGTTCGGCTGGAGCCTGGACATCTACCGGCGCCGTGTGGAGTCATTTGGCTGCTTCCCGATCGTGATCGACGGGCACGACGTGACCGCGATCGACCGCGCGTACGGCCAGGCACTGTCCGCGACCGGCAAGCCGACCGTGATCATCGCCAAGACGGTCAAGGGAAAGGGTTTCTCCGAGATCGAGAACAAGGACGGCTGGCACGGCAAGGCGCTGCCGCCGGACATGGCCGAGCGCGCGATCAGGGAACTGGGCGGGATCCGCCATCTCAAGGTCAAGACCGCCAAGCCCGAGTCCGCGCCGCGTGGCCCGAAGCGGCTCGAGGCCCAGCCCGTGGTGACGCTTCCGACGTATACGAAGGACGACAAGGTCGCCACGCGCAAGGCATACGGCGATGCGTTGGTGGCGTTGGGCGCGATCCCTGAAGTGGTGGCCATGGACGGCGAGGTGTCGAACTCGACGCACGCGGACGAGTTCGCCAAGGCGTACCCGGACCGTTTCTTCGAGATGTGGATCGCCGAGCAACAGCTGGTCGCAACCGCAGTTGGTATGAGCGTTCGCGGGTACAAGCCCTTCGCATCGACCTTCGCCGCTTTCTTCAGCCGCGCCTACGACTTCATCCGCATGGCCGGCATCTCGGAGGCCAACATCCGGCTGGTCGGCTCGCACGCAGGGGTGGAGATCGGCCAGGACGGCCCGTCGCAGATGGCCCTGGAGGACCTGGCCGCAATGCGGGCGATCGCCGGCTCGACGGTGCTTTACCCGAGCGACCCCAACCAGACAGCGAAGCTGACCCGCCAGATGGCCGACACCAACGGCATCGTGTACATGCGGACCACGCGTGGCGCGTACCCGACCATCTACGGCCCCAACGAGACCTTCAAGGTCGGGGGCGCAAAGGTCGTCCGCCAGAGCCCGAAAGACAGGGTGACGCTCATCGGGGCGGGTGTGACGCTGCACAGCTGCCTGGCCGCGGCCGATGCGCTGGCGGCCAAGAAGATCTCCGCGCGCGTGATCGACCTCTACTCGGTGAAGCCGGTCGACGTGAAGACGCTCCGTGAAGCCGTGAAGGCGACCAAGGGACACCTGGTCATCGTCGAGGACCACTATCCCGAAGGCGGCCTTGGCGCGGCGGTGATGGAGGCGTTGGCGCCGGACGGGATCCCGCGCATTGCGCACCTTGCCGTGAAGGGCCTGCCGACGTCAGGCAAGCCGGAAGAGCTGATGAACGCCGCAGGCATCTCGGCGCGGCACATCGTGGCCGCGGCCACCAAGCTCCTGCAGGCGAAGTGATGGCGACTGAGGTCAAGCACAACCCGATCAAGGAGCTGAAGCAGGTAGGCCAGTCGCTGTGGCTGGACAACATCCGCCGCCAGCTGATCACGTCGGGCGAGCTCGCGCGCTTGCGCGACGAGGGGCTGACCGGGGTCACATCCAACCCGACCATCTTCGAGAAGGCGGTCAGCGGTTCGACAGATTACGACGAGGCTATGGTCAGCCTCGTCAAGGAAAAGGCGACTCCTTCCGAGATGTTGTGGGGACTCATGGTCGAGGACATCCAGGCCGCCGCGGACGTCTTCCGGCCGGTCTTCGACAAGACCAAGGGCAGTGACGGATACGTCAGCATCGAAGTCTCGCCGACGGTCGCCGCGAGCACTCGCCGCACCATCGCCTTTGCGGAGGACCTGCGCGACCGATGCCGGCGGCCGAACGTGATGGTCAAGATCCCGGCGACCAAAGAAGGGCTCCCTGCGATCGAGGACCAGATTTCCAAGGGCCACAACATCAACATCACGCTGATCTTTGCCGTCGATCGGTACGACGAGGTCGTCGAGGCGTACCTGTCGGGGCTCGAGAAGCTGCAGAAGAAAGGAGGCGACCTCAGCAAGGTCGCCAGCGTCGCGAGCTTTTTCGTAAGCCGCGTGGACACGAAGATCGACAAGATGCTCGCGGTGAAAATCCAGCAGACCACCGACCCTGCCCAGCAGCGCGCCCTCGAGCAGCTCTTCGGCAAGGCGGCGATCGCCAACTCGAAGGTCGCGTACGAACACTTCAAGCAGCACTTCAGCGGTGAACGGTGGGAGAGTCTCCGCAAAGCCGGCGCTCGCACGCAGCGGCCCCTGTGGGCCAGCACATCGACGAAGGATCCGCGCTATCCCGACACCTATTACGTCGAGGAGCTGATCGGTCCCGACACGGTGGACACGATCCCACCCGCGACCCTCGCGGCGTTCCGGGAGCACGGCGAGGTCCGCCGCAGCCTCGACGAGAACGTCGACATCGCAAAGCGCCAGCTGAAGCTGCTCGCCGAGATCGGGGTCGACCTCGACCAGGTCACCAATGAGCTGGAGATCGAGGGCGTGGAGTCCTTTACGAAGTCGTTCGAAAGCCTCCTCGAGGCGCTGACCAAGACCTCGAAGGACATCAGGGCGGGGAAGGGGCCACGGCAGTGGCACTCGCTCGGGCCGCTCCAGCCTGCGGTCGACGCGCAGGCGGCCAGGCTGCAGAAGGAAGACGCGCCGCGTCGCCTATGGGCGAAGGACTCGACGTTGTGGAGCGCGGACCCGGCCAAGCGCGACGAGATCCGCGACCGTCTCGGCTGGTTGAACGTCGCGGAGAAGATGCTCGAGCACGCATCCGAGTTCCAGCAGCTGGCCAAGGACGGCCGCGCCTACTCCGACGTTGTCTTGTTGGGCATGGGGGGGTCGAGCCTGTGCCCGGACGTGCTGCGCAACACTTTCGGTTCGGTCAAGGGCCATCCGCGTCTGCACGTGCTCGACACCACCGACCCCGCGACCATCCTTGGGGTCCGAGCCAAGATCACGCTCAAGAAGACCCTGTTCATCGTCGCCTCCAAATCAGGCGAGACGACCGAGACGCTTTCGCACTTCGCGTACTTCTGGGACCTCGTCAAATCGGGCAAGCAGTTCGCGGCGATCACGGACCCAGGCAGCGGGCTCGAGAAGCTCGCGAAGGATCACGGCTTTCGCTGGATCTTCCCGAACCCACCCGATATCGGCGGGCGCTACTCGGCGCTGAGCTACTTCGGCCTGGTGCCGGGCGCGTTGATTGGTGTCGATGTCGAGGAGCTGCTCGAGCGCGCGGTGGAGATGGCCCATTCGTCCGCCGACTCGGTGCCTGTCGCGAGCAATCCGGGCGTCTGGCTCGGTGCGGTGATGGGACAGCTTGCATTGAAGGGTCGCAACAAGCTCACGCTGATCGCCTCGCCGAAAGTGGCGACGTTCGGTTACTGGGTCGAGCAGCTGATCGCGGAGAGCACCGGCAAGCAGGGCAAGGGGATCGTCCCGGTCGAAGGAGAGCCGCTCGGCAGGCCGGCGGTCTACGGCAATGACCGGCTCTTCGTTTACATCCGGATGGATGCTGACGCGCCGAACCGCGCTGTCGCCGCGCTGGAGAAGGCCGGCCATCCCGTCGTCACGTTGACGCTGCGCGACAAGCTCGACCTGGGCGGTGAGTTTCTCCGCTGGGAGATCGCGACCGCCATCGCCGGCTCGGTCCTGGGCATCGACCCGTTCGACCAGCCAAACGTGCAGGAATCCAAGGACAACACGAAGAAGGTCCTGGCGACGTTCAAGGGCAAAGGGAAGCTGCCGCCGGCGGAATCGACCCCGGCATCCAAGTCGAGAGCCAGACTCAAGACTCTGCTCGGCAAAGCGAAGCCCGGCTCGTACTTCGCGACCATGGCCTACACCGGCCGCACCACCACCTCCGAGGCGGCGATCTCAGCCATCCGGACGGCGGTCAGGGACAGCACCCACATCGCAACCACGGCGGGCTACGGGCCGCGATTCCTTCACTCGACCGGACAGCTGCACAAGGGCGGTCCGAAGACCGGCCTCTTCCTCCAGGTCGTGCAGCAGGACACCAAGGACGTGCCGATACCCGGCCAGCCGTTCAGCTTCTCGATCCTCAAACAGGCGCAAGCGCTTGGCGACCTGGCGTCGCTCGCGTCGCGCCGCCTGCCCGTGGTGCGCGTGACGCTCGGCAAAGATCCGGCGGCTGGCTGGAAAGCGCTGGTGGCCGCCGTCAGATCGGCGGTGAAGTAATGGAAATGGGAATGGTCGGCCTGGGCCGCATGGGCGGCAACATGGTCCTGCGGCTGCTCAAGCGCGGTCACCGCATGATCGCTTTCGACCTGTCACCCGAGGCAGTGAAACGTCATGAGGAACAGGGCGCGGTCGGGGCGCATTCGTTCCAAGAATTTGCGGCCAAGTTCCAGACCAAGCCGCGGGTGATGTGGATCATGGTCCCCGCCGGCGACCCAACGACCCAGACCATCAACAAGCTGATCGAGGTGGGCGAGCCGGGCGACATCATCATCGACGGCGGAAACACGAACTGGAAGGTGGCCATGGACGACTGCGCGCGCGTCAAGGCCAAGGGCATGCACTACGTGGATGCCGGCACCTCAGGCGGAATCTGGGGCCTCGAGTACGGCTACTGCCTGATGGTGGGCGCGGAGCAGGAGGTCTACGACCGCATGCTGCCCCTGCTCAAAGACCTGGCTCCCGACGACGGCGGACTGGTGCGTACCGGCCCCGAGGGTTCCGGGCACTTCGTGAAGATGGTGCACAACGGCGTCGAGTACGGGCTGATGCAGGCTTACGCCGAAGGCTTCCAGGTCATGAAGCTCTCGAAGTCCTTCCCGAGCATGAACATGCAGGCCATCGCCGAGGCCTGGCGCACCGGCAGCGTGGTCCGTTCGTGGCTGCTCGACCTCATCGCCAGGGGCTTGAAGCAGGATCCGGAGCTCTCGGGGATCAAGGGGTGGGTCGAAGACACCGGCGAGGGCCGCTGGACCGTTGAGGCCGCGATCGAGGAATCGGTGCCCGTGCCGATCATCGCCGAGTCGCTGTTCGCACGCTTCCGGAGCCGGATGGAGAACACGTTCGGCGACCGCATGCTGGCGATGATGCGCAACCAGTTCGGCGGCCACGCGGTGATCACCGACGCGAAGGGAGAAGCCTCCCGCAAGTGACGACTGTGGCCCCGAACCCCCTGGCTGAGGGGCTACACGATTATCGGGTCGCCGAGCCGTGCATCATGGTCATCTTCGGCGCGACCGGAGACCTCAGCGGCCGCAAGCTGCTGCCCGCGCTCTACAACCTGGCCAAACAGCGCCTGCTGCCGGCGGGCTCTGCGGTGGTCGGAGCGGCGATCGACGACCTGACCGACGACTCGTTCCGCAAGCGCGCCGCCGAGAAGATCACCGAGTTCTCGCGCACGCAGCCGATCGACCAGCGTGTCCTTGACTCGTTCCTCTCCGCGTGCTTTTACACGAAGGTCGACTTCGGGAGGCTCGACGACTTCAAGACGCTGCAGCGCCGCCTGGTCGAGCTCGACACAAGCCGCCACGTCGGAGGCAACCGCATCTTTTACTGCGCGACGCCGCCTCCGACCTACGAGACGATCGTCGAGCAGGTGAAGGCCGCGGCGATCGCGAGCGGCGATGGATTTCACCGGATCGTGATCGAGAAGCCTTTTGGGTCCGACCTGAAGTCGGCGCGCGAGCTGACCAAGATCCTGCAGCGCGTCTTCCACGAGGACTCGGTCTTCCGCATCGACCACTACCTTGGCAAAGAGACAGTTCAGAACATCGTCGCGTTTCGCTTCGCGAACTCGATCTTCGAGCCGGTGTGGAACACGAACCTCATCGACTCGGTGCAGATCACAGTCGCCGAGGAAATCGGCGTCGAGGGCCGGGGCGCGTATTACGACAGGGCTGGCGCGCTGCGCGACATCGTGCAGAACCACGCGCTGCAACTGCTGGCTCTGGTCGCGATGGAACCGCCACTGGCTTTCGAGGCCAACTCGGTGCGAGACGAAAAGGTCAAGGTCCTCCGAGCGATCAGGCCGATCAGCGAGCAAGAGGCAGAGCGCTCCACGGTTCGCGGCCAGTACACGAAAGGCTGGGTGCTGGGCGAGCACGTGCCTGGTTACCGCGAGGAGAAGAACGTCGCGCCCGGCTCTCTCACCGAAACGTTCGCAGCGTTAAGGCTCTTCGTCGACAACTGGCGGTGGGCCAACGTGCCGTTCTACATACGGGCCGGCAAGCGTATGCCGAAGCATGTGACGGAGATCCGGATCCAGTTCAAGCTCCCGCCGCACATCACGTTCGGGCGTGAGGCGACGCAGGAGCTCGACCCCAACGCGATCACCTTGCGCATCCAGCCAGAGGAGGGCATCTCGCTGCGGTTTGGCGCCAAGGTGCCGAGCGCAGGTTTGAGGATCCGCAGCGTCACCATGGATTTCCAGTACATGACCGCGTTCCTCACCGAGACACCCGAGGCCTATGAGCGCCTGCTGCTCGACTGCATGATCGGAGACCCAACCCTGTTCACGCGCGCGGACGAGGTGGAGGCGGCTTGGCAGCTCATCGACCCGATCGAGGCGGCGTGGCGCGACGATAAGCCGCCGCTTGCGATGTATGCGGCTGGGACGTGGGGCCCGCCGGCGGCGGCGAAGCTGCTGTCGCAGGATGGTAGGGAGTGGCACCGCCCGTGAGCGCGACGATCAAGCCGGAGCCGGACGTCGTTTGGAACCGTGAGAACGTGTCCATGTCTGTCGTGCTCGAAGCCCTTGGCGACATCCGCAAGAAATTCGCGCTCGAAGAGGCGGAGGACGCCGAGCATCCGCACCCGCGGTCATGTGTCATGACCCTGATTGCCGTCGCATCGTCCGAGGCCGAAGAACGTCGGGCGCAGCGCGCCGCGCGGACGATCGGCATGCTGCACCCTGCGCAGCTCATCGTGATTCGCGACCAGCCGGAGCTGCGGCCGGGTCAGATCGACGCCGCGATCGTCACGGACACGCACCGCCCGCAATCCGCGTATGCCGTCCAGTGCGAGCTGGTGGTGCTGCACGTGCGTGGCGCGGCGGGCGAGCACCTGGCCGCGCTCGTCGACCCGCTGCTCCCGAGCGGAGTGCCGACGTATCTGTGGTGGGTCGGCACCCCGCCGTTCGGGAGGCAAGAGTTCACCGACGCGCTGAGAGTCTGCGACTCGCTCGTGATCGACTCGACGCGCTTCGAGGCCCCTTACCGCTCGTTCATGGAGCTGACGCGGCTTGGCGAGAGCTCACACCACAAGCTTGGCGTGGCTGACCTGCAGTGGGCGCGGCTGGAGCCGTGGCGGGAAACCGTCGCGCAGTTCTTCTCGCCAGCCGACCGGCGTCCGTTCATGAACGGCATCTCAGAGGTCGGCGTCGATTATGTGGGGGAGGGCCGCGGCAACCGGGTGGGGGCGTCCCTGCTCATCGGCTGGTTCGCCTCGGCTCTGGGGTGGAAGCTCCAGAAGGCCGCTGCGGGCGCCGGCGGAATCGTCGCTGCGCACTTCGCTGCCGACGGCTGGCGTCCGGTGGAAGTTGCGTTCAGATCGATGCCCAAGGAGCAGATGGCGCAGGGTGAGATCAGCGCGATCCGCGTCGCAGGCTCGGCCAAAGGCAAGACGTTCAAGCTGACGGTGATGCGCGACCCGGAGCGGCCGCGACGCGCCGCGCCCGACATCGGGGCGGGCGCCTACCAGGTCCTCCACGCGACCGGCGGCGGGGACGACGCCGGGCTCGAGCTCGCGCAGCGCAAGGCCGCCTGGCACCGCGACGTGCTGCACAAGAACGAGGAAAGCCTGCATCACACCGCGACCGGGGACCCGCCCGGCGAACGGCCCTCGCAGCCGGGCGTCTTCGTGCACGAGCGGCGAGGGGCGGACAACTCGCTGGTGCTGCTCACCATGATCGACATCGGCGGGGCCGACACCCTGCGGCACGTGCAGCGGGTCGAGCCCGAGGACGAGGCGACCCTGCTGTTGAGGCTGCTTGCCAACGGCGCGCACGACCACGTTTACACGCGCTCGCTGCTGGCCGCAGCCGAGCTCTTCCGCGCGATCTAGTGCCGGAAGAGTTCACCGTCCTGGGTTCAGCGGAGGACGTCGCGGCGGCAGCTGCGGCCGACATCGCCGAGGCGCTCCGCGATGGCGCTCGGAGCCTGGTCCTGGCCGGCGGCACCACGCCGCAGCGCTGTTACGAGCTGCTCTCACGCATGGAGGTCGTATGGGGTCGGGTGAGCATTCTGTTTGGGGACGAGCGATGCGTGCCCCCACACCATCAGGACAGCAACTACCGCATGGCGCGTGAGGCGCTGCTCGATCGCGTCGCGCCGGCCACCGTGTACCGGATGCCCGCCGAGCTGGGGCCGGACGAGGCCGCGGGACTGTACGCGCACGTCGTCGCCGCCGTGGCTCCGCTCGACGTGGTGCTGCTGGGAGTGGGGGAGGACGGGCACACGGCATCGTTGTTTCCCGGCCACCCTGCGCTCAAGGCGCCGGGACTTGCTGTTGGCATTCGCGATTCGCCAAAACCTCCACCGCAGCGTGTGACGCTCACGCTCAACGCCCTGCAGACGGCGCGGCGGGTGATCATCCTCGCCACGGGAGCGGGCAAGGCCGACGCAGTCGCGAAGGCCAAACGACACGAGGTGCCATCCGGGATGATTGCGGGCGCGCGATGGTTGATCGACCGGGCCGCAGCCGGCCAGTGAGCAGGATCGAGATTGTTCCCTCGATCCTGTCCGCGGACGCCGGCAGGCTGGCGGAGCAGGTGAAAGAGGCCGAAGCCGCCGGCGCGGATCGGATCCAGGTCGACGTGATGGACGGGCATTTCGTCCCGAACCTCACATTTGGCCCGCTCGTGGTCGAGGCCGTGCGGCGCGCGACCAGGCTTCCGATCGAGGCGCACCTGATGGTCGAGCGACCCGAGCTGTTCATCGAGGCGTTTGCCAGGGCTGGTGCAACTTTGATCGAGGTGCAGGTTGAGTCGACGACGTCGCTTTATCGCACAGTCCAGTCGATCAAGGATCTCGGCTGCAAGGCGGGCGTCGCTATCAACCCGGCCACACCGCTCGAGGACCTGCGAGAGATCCTGCCCTACATCGACCTTGTCAACGTGATGACCGTCGAGCCCGGATTCGGCGGTCAGAAGTTCATTGCGCACAGCCCGGAGAAGATCAGCCGTCTGCGGGCGATGGTTCCGCAGATGGAGATCGAGGTGGATGGCGGCATCGACGCCAAGTCGGCGCCCCTGGCCGTCAGCGCGGGAGCGACTGTGCTGGTGGCAGGAAGCTCTGTCTACGGCTTCAAGCAAGGGGTGGCCGCAGGGATCAAAGCCATACGACACGCCCTTGAATGAGGAGCTGAAGAGGGCGGCGGCGGAGAAGGCCCTCGAGCTCGTTCAGGACGGGATGCTGCTCGGGCTGGGCAGCGGATCGACGGCGAAATACTTCACCGAGGGAGTCGGCCGGTTGGTGGCGCAGGGCATCAAGATCCGCTGCGTGCCGACCTCGCGCGCGACCGCAGAGCTGGCGGCCGAGCTCGGCATACAGATCGTCCAGGAGCTGGTGGGGCAGATCGACCTTGCGGTGGACGGCGCTGACGAGGTGGACCCAGTGCTGAATCTGATCAAAGGGCGCGGCGGCGCGCTGTCCCGCGAAAAGCTGGTGGCCGCGGCCGTCAAGCGTTTCGTCGTCATCGTGGACGAGTCGAAGATGGTCAAGCAGCTTGGAGTGGGAAAGCTGCCGGTGGAGGTGCTTCCGTTCCTGTGGCGAACCACCGCGGAGCGCCTGACCGCGCTCGGCGCGAGCTTGACCGTACGAGGTGGGGAGGAGACCCCCTACATCACCGACAACAACAACCTCATCCTGGACCTGACCGTCGAAGGCGGCATCAAGGACGCCGCCGGTTTCGGTGAGGCGATCAAGAAGACGACCGGAGTCGTTGAGCACGGCCTCTTCATCGGCATGACCGACACCCTGATCGTCGCGGGACCAGATGGCCCCAGGGTGATCGGCAGGCTTTCCGGCGGGGCCGCGTAACCACCAGCTGTCGGTCTCGTTCGAAATGAGGTGAAGGCAGCGGCGGGTGGGCTCGTGGCTTTGTTCGTCGTCGCGTGCAGCGGGGTCACCACTGGCAGCGTTGTGTCGAGTCCTCGCACCACCGGTACGCCGCCACCGATGGCGACCAGGCTGACCTGCGGCGATTCGCGCATCGGCGCCACGGCGCTGGCCATTTACCGATTTGACACGACATCTCCATTCGTGGAGCTCATGGACGTGTCAAACCCCGTCAAGCCGTACCTGGCCTGCACGCTGATGCCGGCCTCCGGCGCGCACTTTCTCTCCGACACGAAGCTGGCCTTCTGGACCGGAGATGAGCTGGGCACGGCCGACCTGGGCTCCGGCGTCATCACCCGAACGGCCCGCCTTCCGGCGCGCGCCGGCACAGGGGCGTTCAGCGCCGATGGCACGAAGTTCGCATATCGCCACTGGGACGACGCGGGCGGGATGAGCCTCCACCTCTATGTCGCGGGGTCGGATCGAACGCTGTACGTTCGGGAACCCATCGGTGGACACGGCGGGACCAGTCCGACCTTTGGTCCGTTCGACCAGTTGGCCTTCTCGCCCGACGGAAGTCTGCTGCTCGATCACTACGCGTTCGGGATGCAGCCGTTGACGGTATTCAGGTTGGACGGCGCGGTCGCGTTCATGTCCGCGAGCGCGACCAACAGCACCTGGAGTCCGGTGGGAAAAACCCTGTACTTCTTGAGTCAGAACCAGTCAGGACAAACACCGACCGGCGACCTCCACAGCTGGAACGCAGACGGGGAACGAGCCGTCGCGATCGATCTGAACGGCTTCTACTGGCCTCGAATGAGCCCCGATGGGACCGGCATCATCTACAACGCATCCGACGACTCGGTTCCAGGTTGTGGCGGGGTACCCCACCTATGGCGCCTGGATCTCACCACGCGACGCGCCGCGCAGATCTCGAAGTCGATCGGCTCGAGTCCGTTCTTCGTCCAACCGACGGTGGTCTGGTCCGACGAGGAACAGCTCATCCAGTGCGGTCTTGGCGGCCCAACCGGCCAGGATGGAGTGATCCTCGCGCACGACCTGCGGACTGGCAAGGACGCGACCGTGGACACGACTCTGATCGTGCCCGGGATCGGAGGCCCACCGCTGCCGCCGCTGAGCACTTTCAATTTGTTCGACACCTGGTTCGCTCCGGCATGAGCAAAGCGGTGTTGGCGGACGGGTTGGGATTTGAACCCAAGACAGGCTTGCACCTGTACAGCATTTCCAGTGCTGCGCCTTCAACCGGACTCGGCCACCCGTCCCGCGCGAAAAGTCTACTGACGGCCTAGCCCAGGATCAGCCGGCCGCTGTCGTGAAGGTTCCGGGCACGTTGGTTAGGCCCGACCCGCATCCATCCGAGCGAGCGCCCAAATGATCAAGCGATGCCAGGGTCAGGCAGCGCTGCCCAACACTCCCAATCTTGCATTGATATGACGACGGCGCAATTGACCGGCGACCGAGGTTAGTGCGGTCTCGAGCACGGCGCTCCACTGGC
>DASQAU010000055.1:0-8718 GCA_035635595.1 Candidatus Eiseniibacteriota bacterium | reverse complement strand
TCGAGCCGTGGGCGGAGGCACTGGCATCGACAACGTGGTCCTCTTGGCCCAATGGGCGAATGAAACAGCGTGGGGCACCGTGGTCGTCGGCAACAACCTCGGCAACATCCGCTGCAGCCCGACCAGCTTCTGCCGCTATGCCTCGCTGTCTGAATTCGCGGCTGCCTGCATCGACACCTTTCACAACGGTTACTACAATCCTGTCCTCGCGGCGACAACTGCGGAGGCGCAGCTGGCGGCGCTGGTGGCTTCTCCTTGGTCCAGCAGCCATTACGGCGGCTCCCTGCAATCCTTCTATGTCCCACTGGAGGCTTACGAGATGACACCCGAACAAGACGCAGCGCTTAGTTCAACGCGAGATTATGTCTACCGCGTTTTCAACCTGCTCCTGCACGGCAAGGACGTGGTGAGCTTCCCCGGAGGGCCCGGAAGCGGGAGCGCGCCCTACTTCCAGGCCGAGCTCGACCGCATCGAGGGCGAGGTCAAGGCGATCGCAAGTCCGCCGCCCGCCAGTGTGGACTTCAGGCCGGTGCTGGACGCAATCGCGCAGGTCCAGACCGCGTTGGCGGCGCTTCAGGCTGCTGTCACCGCGATCAAGGTCAAAACCGACAAGGACCTCGCGTAGGTTCGCCGCCGGAGCCGGCACGCGGGGGCCTGGGACGAATCGGCGACCCGCGGGAGCCGGCACTCGCGGTATCGGGGGTGAAATGGAGCGGGCGATGGGAATCGAACCCACGTAAACAGCTTGGAAGGCTGCCGCACTACCATTGTGCTACGCCCGCTTTTTGGTGCTGTCGCCTGGTTGCCCGCGGGGAAGTTATGGGCAGGGCGAGCAATTAGAGTACCTAGAGTTCCGAGCTCGGCCCGGTCGTCTAGTGGACTAGGACGCAGCCCTTTCAAGGCTGATATCGCGGGTTCGAATCCCGCCCGGGCTACTCCCACCACCTGATGGTGGGCGGCGAGGGTTTCGAACCCCCGACCTCCAGCATGTCAAGCTGGCGCTCTCCCAACTGAGCTAGCCGCCCGCATCCCCGCGATGGGGCTCTCGGAATGGTTGCCGAGTGACGAATTATTGTAGTTGTCGTGCCTCCCTACATCGGCCGGCGCATGCGCCGCGTCGAAGACGAGCGACTCATCACAGGTCAGGGGCGCTTCGCGGGGGACATCAAGCTCGACAGCCTGGTTCACATCGCATTCTGCCGGTCGACTCTTCCTCATGCGCGCATCGCAGCGGTCGACCGCTCAGCGGCTGGGGGAATGCCGGGAGTGATCGCGGTCTGGACGGCTGACGACCTGCCTGAGGTCGCCGCGGGGCTGAGCGACTTCGGTCCCGCGGGAATCGAGCAGCGCGGCCGGCCGATCCTGAACCGCGATGAGGTGAACTACGTCGGAGAGGCGTACGCAATGGTGATTGCGGAGACCGCGTACCAGGCGCAGGACGCGGCCGAGCAGGTGGCTCCTGATTTCGACCCGCTGCCCGGCGTGGGCGACGTCATAACCGCCACCGCCGATGGCGCCCCGATCGTGCACGCCGACATGAAATCCAACATCGCGCAGTTGGCCTCGACCACTTACGGCGATGTCAAAGCCGCGTTCGCCCCCGGCAACGTGACAGCGAAGATCCGTCTGACGACGGCCCGCGTCGCCGGCGCCGCGATGGAGCCCCGCACCGTCACCGCCACGCCGGACCCCGAGACCGGCGGCATCAAGATGTGGACCTCGACCCAGAACGTGTTTGGCGTGAAAGGGGCGGTCGCGTCGACGCTCGGCATCGATGAGGACAAGGTCCGCGTGCTGGCCGAGGACGTCGGCGGCGGATTCGGAGCCAAGGGAAGCGTCTTTCCCGAGGAGGTGCTCACCGCCCTGGCGGCCTGGCGCTTGAAACGACCGACGCGATGGGTGGCCTCGCGGAGCGAGGACGGCGCGACGACCGCGCAGGGTCATGGCTCGGTCATCGAGCTGGAGCTCGCAGCGAACCCAGACGGCAAGCTGACCGGCTTGCGCGGACGGCTCATCCACGACATCGGGGCGTATGCCGGCTCGGGCACAGGGCAGCCGGGAATCATCGTCGGCCACATGATCTCGGCCTACGTGCTGCCCGCGATGGACGTGGCGCACCAGCTCGTTTACACGAACGCCGTGCCCAGCGGATTCATCCGCGGAGGTGGGCGACCTCTCGGCAACTACGGCATGGAGCGGGTCATCGACCGGCTGGCGCGTGAGCTCAACCTCGAGCCCGCGGAACTGCGGCGGCGCAACCTGATCCAGCCCGAGCAGATCCCCTACACAACCGGCTTTCCCGCGGGCCGCAGCGGATATGTATACGACAGCGGCGACTACCCTCGCCTGCTGGAGTTGGCGCTCGAAAAGCTCGGCAGCGATCACGGCCGCAGTGGCCGGGCGGACGGCCGGCTCGTCGGGGTGGGAGTGGCCTGCTGCGTCGAATCGACAGGCTTCGGGCGCGGTGAGCCGGCGAAGATCCATCTGGCCAAAGATGGAATCGCCCATGTCTACGTGGGCTCGACTCCTCAGGGGCAAGGCCACGAGACGATGGTTGCGCTCGTCGCCGCCGAAAGGCTCGGCTGGCCGTTCGAAAAAATTCGTGTCACGGCCGGTGACACCCGACACGTGCCCTTCGCACTGCTCACCGCCGGCAGCCGCAGCGCGGTGATGGTCGGCAGCGCCGCGGCGCAGGCCGCCACCGCGATGCGAAAGCGCGTGCTCGAACGCGCAGGCGAGGCGCTGGAGGCGGACGTGCAGGACCTGGTCCTGGAGGATGGCGTGATCGGAGTGCGCGGCGCCCCCGCGCGCCGCGTGCCCGCGACAGACGTGCTCCCTGATGAAGGGCTCGAGGTGTTTGAGAGCTTCGATCCCAAGCGTCCACTCGCCTTCTCGAGCGGATGCCATGCCGCGGCAGTCGCGGTCGACCCCGAGACGGGCCAGGTCGAGGTGCTGCGCTATGTGATCGCCCACGACACCGGCAAGGCGATCAACCCGGTGACGCTCGAGGGCCAGCTTCATGGCGGCTATGCACACGGACTTGGGTATGCGCTGTACGAGGCGGCCATCTACGACACGGACGGCTCGTACAGGACCGCCAGCTTCCTCGACTACACGATCGTCACCACCGGAGAGATGGGCGAGCCCGAGCTGGTGCACATCGAGACGCCAACCGACGCGAACCCAGAGGGGTTCAAGGGCGCCGGCGAGAGCGGTACGATCCCGGTCCCCGCGACGATCGCCAACGCAGTTGAAGATGCGCTGCGAAAGCTTAGGCCTGACGCCGTGGTCGACCGGCTGCCCATCACCTCAGACCGCATCGTCGAGCTGCTCACCGCTGGGCACTGATCCGCGGGCGACGAGCCCACCGGTAGGACCCGGCGGCGTCGACTGGCGCCGCAATCTCGTCGCCCTCTGGTTCGCCGAGTTCATGGCGATCTTCGGTTTCAGCTTTGCCTTTCCATTCTTGTCGATCTTCATCCATCACGACCTCGGAGTCGCCCAGGGCAGAGACCTGGACCTCTGGACCGCGGCCACGGCCAGCGCGTCGGGGCTGGCCCTCGCGGTCGCGAGCCCTATCTGGGGAGTGCTCGGAGATCGCTACGGCCGCAAACCGATGCTCATCAGGTCGATGGTGGGCGGCGCAATCACCGTCGGTTTGATCTATTTCGCGCACACGCCAGAGGAGCTCTTGGTGCTCCGCTTTCTCCAGGGGCTGACGAGCGGGACGGTGGCGGCGGCGACTGCTCTGGTGGCGGCCGAAACGCCGCGCAACCGGGTCGGCTGGGCGCTGGGCGTAGTCACATCGGCCATCGCCCTGGGGGGCGCGATCGGCCCGGTGATCGGCGGCATCGCCGGGGCGGTGTTCGGCCTGCGCCTGGTCTTCCTGGGAGCCGGCGTCCTTCTGCTCCTGTCGACCCTTCCAGTGCTCTTCGTTGTGCGCGAGAGCCCGCTCCGCCGGCGTGAAGGCCCGCGAGTGAGCACCCTGACCCTGATCAGGCAGCGGCCGGGTGCAGACCGCGCGTTGGGCGTGCTCATCGGAGCCCAGGGCATGATCAACCTGGTCAACGCCGCCACGCAGCAGCTGGTCGTGCTGCGCCTGCTGGAGATGGTGAGCAGTGGAGTGGCAGCCGTCACCGGAATCGCTTTCGGCCTGGCCGGCGTCGCGAGCAGCGGAGCTGCCGTGTTTTACACCACAGTGACGCGGCGGCTTGGCTACGTACGGACGACAGCACTCGCGGCCGTCCTGGTCGGGGTGTCGGTGTCGCTGATCGCAGTCTCGCCTTGGGTGGCTGTCGTCGTGGCGGGGATCGCGCTCAATGGATTGTTCAGCGGCGTGATCATCCCCGCGACGGCGAGCATGATCGGGCTGGAAACTCCGCCCGAGGCGCAGAGCACCGTCTTCGGAGCCAACGCCAGCTCCGTTGCGCTCGGGTTCTTCTTCGGCCCGCTGGTCGGAGGCGGAGTGGCAGCGACGGCAGGGGTGCCCGCCTCATTGTTGGTCATCGCAGTGCTGGCGTTGGCTCTCGCGGTGCTGATCGCCTTCGGTGCGCGAGAGCCAGAGGGATTCGCCCCACCCGGCGCTGCGCGCCGACCTCCCCACGGGGTGGGGAGGTGATCCTCTCTAATATCTCGCGGGTGAGACGGGGTCTTGCCTTGACGTTGCTGATGCTTGCCGTTGCAGGATGCGAGGACGGCACCCCGACGACTTCGTTTCCCCCGGGCTGCGACAATGAAATACGTACCTGCATGGAGCAACGAACCACGCCTCCACCGACCGTGATCGATGCGGGCAAGAAGTATTCCGCCACCGTGCACACCACGCGCGGCGACTTCGTCATCTCGTTCGTCGATGCGAAGATCGCGCCGCAAACGGTGAACAACTTCGTTTACCTCTCGCAGAACCATTTCTATGACAACCTCACGTTTCACCGCGTTGTACCCGGGTTTGTCGTCCAGGGCGGCGACCCGCTCGGAAATGGAACGGGCGGCCCGGCCTACAAGCTGCCCAACGAGAACAACCCGTCGAAGTGGCCCCGCGGCACCGCCGGCATGGCCTCGAGCGCAGCGGGAGTGAGCGGCTCGCAGTTCTTCATCACCATCGGCGACGCTCCCTTCCTCGAGACCAGCGGCGTGTACAACCATTTCGGCCAGGTCACGTCCGGGATGGAAGTGCTCGACAAGATCCAGGTCGGCGACAGGATGACTTCGATCGACATCGGCGCCTCGTGAGGAGACTGATAGGGGCTTTTATTCCACTCGCCGCGCTTGCGGTGGCGGCGTGCGGATACCCCGACCCATACGCGAGCGCCGCCCCGATCGCGAATGAAAGCCCGGCTCCCCATGCGACGGTCAGCCCATCGCCTGGAGCCGACGACTTCAACGCCGGCGCCGGGCTGCCCGTGGTCACCTACCCCGACGGGCTCAAGTACATCGACCTCAAGGTCGGCACCGGTGACGTGGCCAAGACAGGTATGAACGTGACCGTCCAGTACACCGGCTGGCTCTCGACCGGAGGAAAGCCGTTTGACACCAGCCGGCAAGAAGGCCGGGGGCCGTTCACGGTCCAGATCGGGACGGGCCAGGTCATTGCGGGATGGGACGAAGGCATCCCTGGGATGAAAGTCGGCGGCAAGCGCAAGCTGATCATCCCTGGAGCCCTCGGATACGGGGCCCAGGGCTCGACCAATCAGCAGACCGGGGCTGTGATCATCCCCCCCAACGCCACGCTGATCTTCCAGGTCGAGCTGATGGGCGTGGCGCCGGGCCCCAGCCCGTCTCCAAGCCCATCCCCGAGCCCATCACCCAGCCCTTCGCCAAGCCCGAGCCCGACACCGAGCTAGGTTTCTAGGTAACCGTCAGATCCCCTTTCATGCCCGAGCCCTCATGGCCGGGCTGGTCGCAAACGATCTTGTAGCTCCCGGCGGGGAGGTTGTCGATGGTGAAGATGAAGCGGTCGCCGGCGGAGACCAGCTCGCTGCCGGCGATCTTCTTACCGGAGCTGTCGCGGACGACCAGGTCGTGCCCGGTCGAGCCGGCATTGACCAGGTAGAACACCACTTTGCCGCTCGGCGTTGTGATCGTCGACGGATCGAACTGGAACTCCGTCATCGTCACTTTGATCGAGCCGCTCGGCTGATCGGGACCGCTCCCGCCGCCGCATCCGGCAATCAGCGCCGCCGCTGCCATCGCCACACCAATTGCTTTCATCGGAACGCAGTGACGCCAAGGTAGAGGATTCCGAAAAGGAAGATCCAGACCACGTCGACGAAGTGCCAGTAGAGCGTCACCGCGGCGACCGCGACATGATGCCGCGACGAGAACTGGCCCCTTGAAGCCCGATAGAGGACCAGGATCAACAGGACCAGGCCGCCCAGCACGTGCGCGCCGTGGAATCCCGTCATGGTGAAGAAGGCGCTCGCGAACGTATTGGCGGTCAGGTTCAGCCCGCGACCGAACGCCTGGATGAATTCGTACAGCTGCCCGAACTCGAACAGAAAGCCCAAGACGATCGTGGCGATTTGAAGGATGAAAAACCGGCGCCGGTTGTCCTGCGCGATGGCATCGGACGCGAAGTGGCAGGTGACGCCGCTCGACAGCAGGATGATCGTGTTGAGGAACGGGATCGGCCACCAGTTGACGTAGAACTCGTTGTTGGTGCTCGGCGGCGGCGGCGGCCACACGAGATGCGAGCCGAAGAGATAGAAGTAGACGGCGAAGAGGCTGCCGAAGAACATCACCTCGGAAGCCAGGAAGATGTACATGCCCATCATCCCCGGCTTGATCGCGGGGTACTGCGGCTGCTGCTCCTGGCGCATGGTTGCTACCGCCATCAGTGATGCACCTCGCCGTTGGGGCTTTCGGTGGGGAACATCTGGGTGTCATCGATCACGACCCAACCGATGACGCCCCAAAGGAAGATCAGCCCGCCGATCAAGGCGAGCAGGATCCTGACCGTCGCCGGGAATGGAATCGCGGCGAAAGCGAGAAACCCTCCGCCAAAGCAGATGACGAACGGCCAGTTGCTGTTCGGCGAGAGATGGATCCCAAGCTGTCGTGCCCGCGCCGCGTAGTCGACAGTGTTGTCGATGCGGACCGGATACTCCGTGTCGAATCGCGACACCTCAGAACGTCGTTCCGGGTCGGCCGCCCGCCAGGCCTTGAACGCTGCGGAGGCCATCTCGCTCGACGGCCAGAGCTTGTAGCCGCAGTTGCGGCAGTGGTCGACGAAGCGAGCGGTCAGCAGCCCGCAGCGCGGGCATTCGACTGCAAGAGCAGGGTTCGACACGTCGACGTATCGAGGCTTCTTAGCTGCCGGCACAGTCGATTTCGGATTCTATCAGCGGCAGGGAGCAGGGCTAGGCTTGCCCGCTTCTGACCGCCGATATACTTCAGGCCGTGGCGGCACGCGCTCGCGGGCTCTTCGGCCTTTCGGCTGCTGCGTTCCTGCTCAGCTCGTGCGACGGCCTGGGCGGAATCTCGCCCATCTTTCCGACGCCGGTCTCACCCAACGGCGAGGGCATCTACGCGCTCTATGTCGGGATCTCGATCCCGGCCATCATCATCTTCATCGGCGTCGAGGTGGCGCTGCTCTGGGTCGTGCTCCGCTACCGTCGCTCGCGCCAGCCGGCGGGCTATGTCCCGCCGCAGATCCACGGCCACACTGGTCTCGAGGTGGCCTGGACGCTGGCCCCCCTAGCGGTGGTGCTCGCGATCGCCTGGTTCAGCTTCGTCGAGCTGCAGAGGGACTTCCAGCCGATCACCAACGAGCAGATGCTGGTGGTCGTCAGGGGTCACCAGTTCGGCTGGGACTACGACTACGGCAATGGGGTTGTCGTCCACCAGGAGGGCACCCTGGCCGGTGATGTCGTTCCGTTCGTGGTGCCCGTCAACACGCTGGTCAAGCTGCAGTTCCAGGGGACCGACGTGATCCACTCGTGGTGGGTGCCCGCCATCTCGGGCAAGACGGATGCAGTGCCGGGTTACGACAACTTCTCCTGGTTGAAGATCAACCAGGTGGGCTCATGGCGTGGTGAGTGCGCCGAGCTGTGCGGGGTCGGCCACGGCACCATGCAGATCATCGTGAAGGCGATGAGTCAGTCTGACTACGACCAGTGGCTGCAGAAGCAGCTCGCATCGCAGAAGCCTTCTCCATCTCCGTCTCCCTCGGCATCCCCGGGGTAGGATAGAAATCATGGCGGCGACCACAGTTCTGCCCCGCCCGAAGGCTTACGACGACACCTTCTTCAGGCCGATAAGCATCTGGCTGACGACGACCGATCACAAGCTGATCGGCATCATGTACATGGTCACCGGCATCTTGAGCTTCTTGATCGCCGGGATCTTCGCCCTGGTCATCCGCCTGCAGCTTTCGCAGCCGAACCTCTCGGTGGTCGACGCCGAGACCTACAACCAGCTCATCTCAGCGCACGGCGTGACGATGATCTTCTTCTTTGTCACCATCTTTCTGACCGGGATCGCCAACTACATGGTCCCGATCATGATTGGCGCCCGCGACATGGCGTTCCCGCGGGTGAACTTGCTCGGTTTCTGGCTCGTGCCGGTCTCGATCATCCTTTACTACAGCGGCTTCTTGACCGGGGGCGCGCTCAACGCCGGCTGGACGGGTTACGCACCGCTCACCGAGAAGGCCTACCAGTCGCACAGCCTGGGAGTCGACTTCTGGGCGATGAGCCTCATCGTCTGGGCGATCAGCGG
>DASQAU010000054.1:0-7760 GCA_035635595.1 Candidatus Eiseniibacteriota bacterium | reverse complement strand
GCCCGGTCACTGGACGTATAGACGCTCTCGGATCGCCTGCACCTCGTACCTCAATCGCTCGTCCTCCTTCAGCTCGTTGGCGATCTTCTCGATCGAATGCAGCGCCGTCGTATGGTCTCGACCCCCGAAAGCTTTTCCGATGGCGGGCAGGGATGAGGGTGTCTCTTCGCGGACCAGGAACATCGCCACCTGGCGCGGGAAGACGATGTGCTTGTCCCGGCGCTTGCTCTTCATGTCTTCGAGCGTGATGTTGTAGTAGTCGGCGACCAGGGCCTGGATGCGTTCGACGTTGATCGGTTTGCGAGTGCCGGCGGGGATGATGTCAGCCAGCAGCCGAGCTGCCTCTTCCTCATCCACCTGGCGCTGGTGAACAGCGGCGAAGGCCTGCACGCGAGTGAGCGCTCCCTCCAGCTCGCGGATGTTCCGCTGGACCTTGTGCGCGATGAAGCTGAGGACCTCTTCGGGTATCAGGCCGCCATTCTGTCCGAGCTTGGAGTGGAGGATGGCGAGCCGCGTCTCGAAGTCTGGTGACTGAATGTCCGCGATCAGTCCCCACTCGAACCTCGAACGGAGCCGGTCTTCCAGGGTGGGAATTTCCTTGGGCGGGCGATCGGACGAGATCACGATCTGCTTGTTGATCTCGTGGAGCGCATTGAAGGTGTGGAAGAACTCCTCCTTCGTGCGGTCCTTGCCGGCGAGAAACTGTACGTCGTCGATGAGCAGCACGTCGACGGTTCGGTACTTGTGGCGGAACTCGCCCATCCGGGCGGTCGCGATGGAGCTGATGACCTCGTTCGTGAATTGCTCCGACGTGAGATACACCACGCGCTTTCGCGGAAACCGGTCGTGCACCTCGTGACCGATTGCGTGCATGAGATGGGTCTTGCCGAGGCCCACGCCCCCATAGAGGAAGAGTGGGTTGTAGCTGTCGCCGGGCGCCTCGGCCACGGCTTTTGCGGCCGCGTGCGCGAACTGAGAGTTGTGGCCGACGACGAACGAGGAGAATCGAAATCGGGCGTTGAGCTCCGAGGGTGCGATGACTGGTGCGTCGGGCATGGCCTCGACGCCGTTGTCATGTCCGTTCTCGTAAACATGGTCGAGATCGCCGTCGACACTCGCCAGCGGAGGCCGGTGCCCCGACGGCGAGATGACGAAGTCGATGTCCACCTCAGATCCGGTTACGGCTTGAAGCGTTTCCTGGATCAGCCCCGAAAACCGGTCCTCGAGCCAGTCCTTGGCCAGCTTGCTGGGCACCCCGATGCGAAAGGTCGCGCCGTCGGCCGAAACGACCGACGTGTTCTTCAGCCACATGTCGTAGGTGCGCTTGGCCAGCTGAAAGCGCAGCTCCTCCTGGACCTGTGACCAGATCTGGTCCTGATTCACCGCTTGTCTCCTTGTCTGGAGGCGCTCTTTGGGCTCCGGATGAGGACGTCTGACCCTGGGGACGGAAGTCCGTTCTGCTCTGCAAATGTTGTGGACAACCTGGGGCCAACTCCTCCTTCGACATTTCCTGCTTCGCCGCTCGGGCGGCGGCGCTCAAATCGCGACGCCGTCGACCGCAGGTTCAACCGAAGCTCCCTGACCATGAGCTCCGCCTCCGTGGTGCCTGTGGAAAAGAGCGGACCGGATTTCCACAGGCTGCCGCTGCTCAGCCATCTGAAATCCCCCATCCGGTCGATCCCGAAACGTGGAAGCGGTGCTATACCGTTATCCTGACTTGCAGTAGTACTACAAATGATGCTGTCTGGTGCAATCTGTACTGGCTTCGCGCCCGCACCTTACCCCGTCTGCTTCCGGGCGGGCAGTGTAGCAAAGCCATATCGGTACCGCAAGGCACGGAGGCGGGGGGATGAAGTGACAGTGATGGTATCAAGATCGCCGGTGCCTTCCTCCGGTACACTACCGCGGTTCTCGGCGTCATTTTCTTCAGAGGGACACCCATCAAGCGAACCTTCCAACCCAAAAAGCGGTACCGCAAACGCGTGCACGGCTTCCTGCGCCGCATGAGCGCAAAGGGCGGCGTGCGCGTTGTGCAGAACCGCCGGCGCAAGGGCCGCCAGCGCCTGACCGCGTAGTCCGCGGTGAAGCGGCGCCTCCGGCTGCGCCGGCAGGGTGAGTTCCAGGCGGCGATCAGCGGCAAGCGTTTTTACAGCGGCCGAGCCCTGGTCGCGTTCGCCATCCCGAGCCAGCTCGAGGTGAACCGGGTGGGCGTCACCGTCAGCCGAGCCGTCAAGAGCTCGGTGGACAGGAATCGAGCTCGCCGGCGCCTTCGCGAGCTGGCGCGAATCAAGCTGTTCGGGAGTGATTCGCCGCTTACCGGGCGGGGAATACGATATGACGTGGTCCTGATCGCCCGCCCCGCCGCGCTCGAGGTTTCTTTTGCCGATCTCACGGCCGAGGCGGAACAGGCTGCGCTCAGGCTCTCGAAGCTGAACGCATGACCAGGCTGTTACTCGCTCTCATCAGGGGTTATCAGATGTCGTTTTCCAAGATTCTGCCGCCGTCCTGCCGCTACTACCCGTCGTGCTCGCACTACACATACGAGGCGGTCGAAAGGTATGGCTGGCTGCGGGGAGGGTGGATGGGCGCGGCGAGGATTGCACGCTGCCATCCATTCGCCAGGGGCGGCTACGATCCTGTCCCCTGAGCTGAGCGCCATTATCAAGAGAGGGATCTGATCAGCGACCTAGCATCGTTTTTCGACGTCTTCCTTCCCATCGTCAGGCTGTGGGAAGTCTTCGTGAAGCATCCGCTCGCGTGGCTTCTCCAGACGATCTACGACTACGTTCAGGGTTGGCCGCTGGTGGATCAGATCGGCGCCTTCGGCGTGGCGATCATCGTGCTCACGATCCTCATCCGCCTGGCCATGGCCCCCCTCCAGCAGTTCCAGCTCGTCACGCAGAGAAAGACGATGGTGGAACAGCGAAAGCTCTCGCCCGAGGTCGGCGAGCTGCGGAAGAAATACAAGAAGGATCCGCAGAAGCTGAACGCCGAGATGATGAAGCTCTATCAGGAGCACGGAGTCAATCCGCTCGGAGGGCTGGTCGGCTGCCTGCCGCTGATCGTGCAGATCCCGATCCTGACCGCGCTCTACTACGTGCTCACCGACTTCGCCAACAGTCACCACAACGTGGCGACTCACTTCCTGTTCGTTGCGAACCTGACCACGTATCCCCTCCGTCACCCGTGGTTCTCGGGGCTCCCGATTCCAAGCCCCGAGTACCTGGTCTTCCCCCTGCTGGCTGCGATCACCACGCTCGTGCAGTCGCGGATGCTGATGATGCCGCCGCCGGTCAACCCGACCGATCAGGAGCAGCAAACCGCACAGATGCAGAAGACGATGGTCTGGCTCTCGCCGCTGATGATCGGCTACTTCGCGCTGAACGTTCCGGCGGGCCTCGGTCTCTACTGGTTTATCGGCAACTGCGTCAGTATCATTCAGCAGAGCTTCGTCGTCGGCTGGGGAAATGTGCTGCCGGCACAGTTCAGGCGGACTGTGGCCGGGGGATCGGACGCGAGAGGCGGACCCGCGCCCAAAAAGGGCCTTCAAGCTGGGCCCAGGCCCAGCCCGAACAACGGCTCGAAACCGAAGAAACCCAAGAACCGAAGAAACCGAAGAGATGAGGGGAGAGGTGAGTTGCGATGAAGTCCGCTGAAGGTCGCGGCCGCACCCTGGACGAGGCGGTCGACGCCGCATTGATCGAGCTGAAAGAGAGCCGCCGGAATGTCGACATCAAGGTGATCAGCGAAGGCTCGGAGGAAACGGTCGTCGAGGTCACCGTCATCGACCACGCGGCTGCCACCGCGGGGAGTGCGGCTCCGGCCAATGGAAAAGGGGAGGTCGCCCGCGGCCTGGTCGAAGGGCTGCTCAAGCACATGGGAGTCCGAGCCCAGGTGACGGTCCGGACCGGGACCGACCCGATCACGCTCGACATCAGCGGTCGGGACCTTGGCGCGCTGATCGGATGGCGCGGCGAAACGCTGCGAGCCCTGCAGTCGGTGACCAACGTGATGGTGGGGAGGCACCTGGCTGAAGGCGAGCGGATCATCGTCGACGTGGAGCGCTACAGGCAGCGCCGCGAGCACACGGTGCGCGAGATCGCGATGCGTGCAGCGCGCCAGGTGAAGATGACAGGCGACGCGATCACCCTCGACGCCATGCAGCCGTTCGAACGCCGGGCCATCCACCTCGCACTCGAGGGAGACCCGGACGTGACCAGCGGAAGCATCGGCGAGGAGCCTGAGCGGCGCGTGGTCGTCGGGCCGCGCAAGCCGGCGGGGTAGGCGAGGACCGATGCCGGGCCGGGCCGCCGAGCGGATCCGGAAGGCGATCGCCCTGGTCAACTCGGTCGCCGACGGCGCCGGTGATGAGGAGATCACCCCGACAGAGATCGCGGAGGCGATCCGCGACTGCCTGGAATTGAGCGAGGTGGACGATGCGGCAAACGTGCGCAAGTACCTCGGCGAGGCGCTTGACGCTGTGTCGGACGGAATGCCGGCGGACTTCGTGGCGATGACCCTTTACGCAGCGCTGGGCGCGCTTCGCGAGGGCGGGCAAACCAGCTAGTTCTGCCGCCGGGCGCTTTTTCGAGCGGTCCTATACTGGCCCTCCCATGCCCTCCGCTCACCGAATCCACGTGCTGTCTGGGGGCGCGAAGCTCGTCAGCGCCTCGATGCCCGAGCGGCTGTCATCGAGCATCGTCGTGATGATCAGCGGCGGTTCGCGGCTGGAGGACGACCGGTTGGCGGGTGTGTCGCATTTCATCGAGCATCTCTTTTTCAAGGGCACCAAGAGACGGCCTTCATCCAAGGAGATCGCCGATGCGATCGAAGGCGTCGGGGGATTCATCAACGCGTCCACCGACAAGGAGCTGACCGCGTACTGGACGCGCGTTTCGTCTGAGCACACGGAGCTGGGCATGGACGTCCTGTTCGACATCCTGTCGAACTCCAGGCTCGACCCTGCTGACATCGAGCGCGAGCGGACCGTGATCCTGGAAGAGCTGAAGATGTACCAGGACCAGCCGCAGGACCTGGTTCAGAACCTGTTCGAAGAGCTGATGTGGCCCGGCCATCCGCTGGGTCGCGACATCGCGGGCACGCAGGATTCGGTCAGCCGGCTCACGCGCGACGACATCCTGGAGTACGCCAATGCGCAGTACCGGATGCCGAACGTGGTGATCGGAGCAGCTGGCGCGATTGATGAGGCGAAGGTCGTGGAGTTCATCCGCCCGAGGCTGACGCTGCCCGCCGATGCGAACGGGACGATTCTCGCCCTGGAGCCGGCGCCGCTCGAGTCAGCACGCGTGCTGGTCCGCAGGCGGCGAACCGAGCAGGCGCACATCTGCCTCGGCGTGCGCGCCTACAGCTACTTTCATCCGGACCGCTACACCATCGATCTGCTGAACACGGTCCTCGGAGAGGGCATGAGCTCCCGCCTGTTCCTCAACATCCGCGAGAAGCTGGGCCTTGCCTACGACGTGCACAGCTTCACCCAGAAGCACCGCGATACCGGGTACGTCGGCGTTTACCTCGGTGTCGATCCCAAAAAGGCTGAGGAAGCGGTCAACGCCGTCATGGCCGAGCTCCGCGCGCTTTGCGAGCATGAAGTTCTGAAAGAAGAGCTCGAGCGAGCGAAGGAGTTCACCAAGGGCCGTCTGCGCCTGGAGCTGGAGACGACCAACGGGGTTGCGTCGTGGCTCGGCTACCAGGAGCTCTTGCTGGGCGAGATCAAGACGATCGAGGAGGAGGTTGCACTCGTCGATGCGGTCTCGGCGGCTGATATTCGGCGTGTCGCCGGCGAGATCATGAGCGGCCCGATCCAGATGGCGGTCGTCGGTCCGTTCGCGCGCGAAGCGGGCTTCAGGTCGGCGATCGGAGCGTAGGCTCAGCCGACTGCGGAGGTCGAGGTCTCGAGCTTCGGCACCTGCGAGTAGATGTTGCCGAAGTGATCGAGCGGCCAGATGCGAAACCATGCTCGGCCGTCGATTCGATCGCGGCTGATGGGTCCGAAGATCCGTGAATCCTGCGAGCGATTGCGGTTGTCGCCCATGACGAAGTACTGGTTGGGGGGGATGACCACGCCATCACCCTGGCTCCAGGGAGGGGGGCTGTTCAACGTTGTCCAGGCCTCGGGCAGGTAAGGCTCGTCCAGCCTGTGTCCGTTGATGTAGACGACGCTGTCGCGGATGAGCAGCTTCTCGCCAGGCAGCGCGATGACTCGTTTGATGAAATCCTTCGAGTTGTCCGCTGGCGGTCGCAGGATGATGATGTCGCCGCGCTGCGGCGCGTGAAGCCGGTAATCGATCTTGTTGGCGATCAGGTAATCGTTGTCGTCGAGGGTCGCGTACATGGACAGGCCCTCGACGTGGACGGCCTGGACGGCAAAGCTGATGCCGAAGTAGAGGATGACGGCGAGCACGACGACCTCGAAGACCTCGCGCAACAGCGAAGAGGCGTTGGTCGTAGCTGCGGGAGCGGCTGAGGCCGCGCGTGGTTGGGGAGCGGCCATGAGTTTTAGGAGACGAGCTTAGCGCAGACCCGTTCCAGCTCCTCGCGACTTGAGTAACGCAGCTCGATCTTTCCGCGGTTGAGACTGCCGGTGAGCTTGATCGGGAGCCCGAGCGTCGGCTCGATGCCGGCCGCGATCGCCCGGAGCTCGGCCGTCGTATCGACGCGCGGCTTGCGACGCGGGCGGTAGGTTCTGACCCAGTTCTCGGCCTGGCGGACCGACAGGTGGCGCGCGATCACCACCTTGAGGCCGTGTTCCTGAGCCGCCTGCCCGTCGAGCGCGACGAGTGCGCGTGCGTGTCCGGGGGAGATGACGCCCGCGGCGACAGCAGATTGCACCGCCTGGCAACCCGCAAGCAACCGCAGCGATTGCGTCACCGACACACGATGCTTTCCGATGCGCTGCGCGACCTCGTCATGCGTGAGGCCGAACTCTTCGGTCAGCCGTCGCAAGCCGCGCGCTTCTTCGACCGGGTCGAGGTCTGTGCGCTGGAGATTTTCGATGAGGCCGAGCACGAGCTGCTCATCGTTGCCTGCGTCGTTGCGCACGACTGCAGGCACCGAGGTGAGACCCGCGAGTCTCGCGGCACGCCAGCGGCGTTCGCCGGCGATCAGCTCGTAGCCGTCGGGCAGCCGGCGCACCAGCAGCGGCTGAAGAACGCCGTGCAGCCGTATTGACTCGGACAGCTCGCCAAGCGGTTCGGCGTCGAACCGCGTGCGCACCTGCTGGTGGGATGGGCGAATCTGGTCGACCGCGATCATCTGCGGCACCATCGCTTCGCCATTGCGGGACATCGGGATCAATGCTTCGAGCCCGCGGCCGAGGCCGCGGATGCGTGACTGGCTCATCGTTCCAGCAGCTCCTTCGCGAGGGCGCGGTATGCGGCCGCGCCTCGACATGTGGGGTCGTATTCGATCACCGATTTGCCGTGACTCGGCGCCTCGCTGATGCGAACGTTGCGTGGGATCAGGGTTTGCAGGATGTGGTTGGGGTACGAGCGGCGAACCGATTCCAGGACGTCCCAGGAAAGCGTGGTGCGTGCGTCAAATTGCGTCATGACGATGCCGGCGATGACGAGCTTCGGGTTGAGGCTCGAGCGCACCAGCTGGTGCGTATACATAAGGTGTCGCAGGCCTTCCAGGGCGAAGTACTCGCACTGCGTGGGGATCAGCATGCTGGTCGCCGCGGCCAGGGCGTTGAGCGTGAGGAGGCCGAGCGACGGCGGGCAGTCGATGATCACGCACTCGAT
>DASQAU010000053.1:0-10776 GCA_035635595.1 Candidatus Eiseniibacteriota bacterium | reverse complement strand
GGCTCCGCCGCCCGTTCAGCGCTGGTGGAAGAAGGTGCGCAGCGCGCCGACCACCCATGTGGGCATCGCCGCTCCGACGAAGCTGCTGACCAAGAGCGCGACCGAGCTGAAGCCGGGCCGGTTCCTGCTCTACGTGACGGCCGCGACGCTGCTGCTGGCCGGGCTCTTCGGGGCCGCGATCTATGTGCCTTCAGCCTCGGTCACCCTGGTTGCGCAGGCGGCCCCATTCACCCAGAAGGACGTCGAGATTCCGGCCTCGCCAGGCAAGGGGTCGATTCACGTGCGGTCCGTAACCATCTCGCGGTCCAACTCGCAGGGCTTCAAGACGACCGGACAGATCGTCGTCCCGCTCGCGCCAGCGATCGGGCAGGTCACCTTCACGAATGCATGCACGCCCCAGTTTGGAAATTCGGGCCCGGGACTGACGATCCTGCGTGGGCAACGATTCCTCAATACCAACGACATCATGTTTGCCCAGACATCTGGCGCAGTGACCGTCCCCTGGAAGGCGGGCGGCAAAAACGGTGTCGTGTCGGGCGTCAATATTCAGGCCGTCACTCCTGGAATCGCCGGCAACGTGGGCGGCAGCACCATCAGTGGCTGGAAAGCGTTCGTAGACGGCAATGGGAACCCGAACAACCCGTATTCGTGCTTGACCGTCGACAACCCCGCCGCCACCGGGGGCGGCTCTGACCCGTCTTCGACGCCGCAGATGACCGAGGCGGACTTTGACGCAGGGCGCGCACAGCTCGAGCAGGAGCTGCGCCAGAGCATCGCCCAGACGCTGGTCGGCTCCGGCCAGCAGGGGGAGAAGCTGAGCGAGACGATCATCTTCGGCCCGCCCCAATACACGACCGACCACCAGCCCAACGACAAGGTTCCGACCTTCAGCGGGACGATGACGATCAGTGGCGAAGGCGACTTCTACAGCGACTCCGACGTGGTGAAGGCATTTCAGGACCACCTGGCCAAGCTCGTCCCCAACGACCAGCAGCTCCTGACCGAGAGCCCGATCCAGGTCCAGTACCGCATCCTCCTCGCGACCTCGGGTGGCAACCTCACGTTCCTCGGCAGCGCCGCCGCGTATGTCGCCCCCAAGCTGGACGAGGCGAAGATCCGCTCGCAGATCGTCGGCCGGCCGCTGGCGCAGGCTCGGTTCTATCTCGAAAAGCTGCCGATCCGCTCGGTCGCGATCAAGGAGCAGCCGCTTTCGTTGCCACTGATGCCGTTGCTGGTCGGCCGTATCTCGCTGCACTACGTGGTCGAGCAGAATGCTCCGGTGACCCCAACGCCGACGCCGGCGCCGAGCGCTTCGCCTAAAGCCTCTCCATAGCTTTGAGGATCCTCGCGGTGGACCCCGGGTCCAAGCGTGTCGGTCTCGCGGTGAGCGACCCGACCGGAACCATCGCGCAAGGCCTTTCCACGATCCCGGCAGAGCCTGCGTCGACCCTGGCCTCAAGGCTGGCGGACGTCGCCAAGGCCCAGGATGCAGGCCGGATCATCGTCGGCCTGCCCATCCAGATGGATGGAAAACGAGGTGCCGCCGCGGCGGCCGCGACGCAGCTGTCGCAAGGGCTGCGCCAGGCGTCAGGCCTCCCTGTCGAGCTCGTCGACGAAAGGTTGACGACGGTGGCTGCCGAGCGCTCTCTCATCGCGGCGGGCGTTCGACGCGAGAAGCGGAAGCTGAGCGTCGACCGGGTCGCGGCGACTCTTTTGCTGCAGGCGCACCTGGACCGCAGTAACCGTGACCGCTGACGACACCACAGAGCCGATAACTCTGATCGACGAGACCGGTGTCGAACGCCGGTACCGGCTGCACGACGCCTTCGACGTGGAGGACGTCCCCTACTACCTGGTCGAAGCCGTGGATGATCCGTCGCAGGTGCTCCTGCTTCGCGAATCGACAGATGGCCTGGAGACCGTGGACGGTGAGGAGTTCAAGCGTGTGATCACGGCGCTCGAGAAGGATGAGATCGAGTGAGGCGGTTCCTCGCCCTCCTGCTGCTGCTCCTGCTCCTGGGCTTCGGCACCTCGCGCGGCATCGAATGGTGGAACTTCAACGTCAACACTCCGATCGCCTCGACCAGCAAGTCCGTAGCGTTCCATGTCGATCCGGGGGAGACGCCGTCGCAGATCGGACAGGACCTGTACGAATTGGGCCTGATCCGAAGCACCATCGCGTTCGACATGTACACGCGGCTCACGAACGCTGCGCCCAAATTCCAGGCCGGCGCTTTCGTGCTCAACACCAACATGTCGATGGTGCAGATCGTCGAAGCGCTCCAGCACGGCAAGTCGGATCAAAAGGTCATCACCTTCCCAGAGGGCTTCCCCCTTCGCGAGCAGGCGAAAGTCGTGGAGACGAAGAAGATCGCGACCGCAGACGAGTACCTCACCGCGGCGAAGGACCCGGCCTGGTCGTCGACCTACAAGTTCCTACCGCCGATTGCGACCGGCGTAGAGGCCCCGTTCGAGGGCTATCTATTCCCCGACACGTACCTGGTCGACCCCGCCGCCGGCGTGCGCGGCCTCATCCGCGCGCAGCTCGACCAGTTCGGCGTCGTCTTCTCGACCGAAGTGCGCGCTCAGATCGCGCAGGCCACGCCGGCCCGGCCTGCGCAGACGATCCAGTCGATCGTCATCCTGGCGTCGATGGTGGACCGCGAAGCCAACGCCAAGACTTCAAGCGATCGGGGCAACGTCTGCAGCGTGTACTACAACCGGCTCAAGATCAACATGACGCTAGGCGTAGACGCGACGCTGCTTTACGCGCTGAAGAGGCTGACGCCCGAGCCGACGGCTGCGGAGCTGCAGCTGAACTCGCCCTACAACACGCGAACACATGCCGGTCTTCCGCCAACCCCGATCAGCAACCCGGGGAAGGCCGCGATCACGGCCTGCGTGAACCCACCTCAGACTCAGTACCTCTTCTACTTCACAGACCGGCAGGGCGTGACGCACTTTGAGACCAACGAGGCCGACTTCGAACGCGACAAGCAGACGTATGGTTTGAGCGGCAGCTGAAGGTCTATCTCCTCGGCCACGGTATCTCCTACTCCCGAAGCCCCGACATGCACAACGCGGCCTTTCGCGCGCTGGGACTGGACTGGGCGTACGAGCTGCTTGACGTCTCGCCTCCAGAGCTACCGTCGGCGCTGAAAGGCTTGCGGCAGCCGGATGTGGCCGGTGCCAACGTGACGATCCCGCACAAGCAGGCCGTCATGGAGCAAATGGACGGAGTGGACCCTGAAGCGGTGAGGGCGCGCGCGGTCAACACCATTGTTCGAGATGGCGACCGGCTCGTTGGCTCGAACACGGACATCGCGGCGATTCGCTTCGCCGTCGCGAGCGTCGGCCTCGAGCCAAAGGGCGCGCAGGCCGTCATCCTCGGTGCGGGCGGCGCTGCTCGCGCGGCGGCCGTGGCGCTCGACGGGGCACACCTCACGTTTGTGTCGAGGCACCCGGACGACGCCGATGTGCCCGGCCGGGCCATCGCGTGGGACGACCCATCGGTCCATGCGCTCACCAGGTCGGCGGATGTGCTCCTCAACGCCACACCGCTGGGCCGGCGAGACGAGATGCCGATTCGACCGGCGGCGCTGCCGCGTGACGGCGCTGTCATCGACCTCGTCTACGTGACCGGCGGCACACCGCTCCTGCGCAAGGCGCGCTCGCTCGGCCTGCGCACGGCAGACGGCTGGGAGGTCCTCCTGCGGCAGGGCGCCCTGTCGTTCGAGAAATGGACGGGCCGTCCCGCGCCCGTAGATGCGATGCGCGACACTCTGCAGCCGTGAACGCCAGCGGCTCCGTGCTCGTCGCCCTCGGCTGGGCGGTCGTCGGGGCCGGCGCCGGTTGGGTCGTGCGCTGGGGTTCGGTGCGCCTGGCCAGGCTGGAAGAGTTGGAGCCCGGCCACCTCTGGTGGCAGGTCTACGGTCCGCCCGTTCTCGCAGCGATCCTCTTCGGCCTGTTCGGATTGGAGATCGGCTCATTCCCGCTGCTGGTGCTGCGCAGCGTCTTCGTGCTCGTCCTGGTGCAGGTGATCTTTTTTGACCTGGAGCATCGCCTGATCCTCGATCGGATCATGTTCCCGTCGATGGCGCTGGCCCTGGTGGTGAGCCTCTTCGGTCATCCATGGTGGGCAGGCATCGCGACCGGGCTCGGCGCCGGCGGGCTGTTCCTGCTGCTGGCCGTTGCGGGGTCGGCGATCTTCAAAGCCGAGGCGATGGGGTTCGGCGATGTCAAGCTCGCCGTATTCCTGGGTCTCTTGCTCGGCCCCTTGCCGACGGTGCAGGCCCTCTTCTACGGCGTGTTCCTGGCGGGGCTCGTCTCGATTGGCGTCATCATCTGGCGCCGGTCGATGAAAGGCACCATCGCATACGGCCCTTACCTGGCCGCCGGGGCTCTGATCGTGCTCTTCCAACTGCCACAATAGGCGGCCATGGGCAACCTCCTTCCCGGTGAGAACCTTGTCATCAAGGCGCACCCCCACTGGATCGTCCTGATCAAGTCGATCTGGATTCCAATCGTCGCGGTGGTCCTCGTCCTGATCGCAGACTTCACAATCCTTCTCGACAACTACAACTCTTGGGGCCTGCCGCCTCGCTTCCGGACCTTCCTGACTCTTGGCGTCCTGGCGCTGGCGGGACTCTGGCTGATCGTGGTGTGGATTCGCTGGCAGACCACTGCGTACACGCTGACCGATCAGCGGATCAAGATCGAGTCCGGCGTCTTCGCTCGCATGGAGAAGATCATCCCGATCGATCGGGTCCAGAACTGCACCACGGTGATGTCGCTGCTTGGACGCATGCTGGGTTACGGTCGAGTGGAGGTCGACGACGCCGCGGGCGCGCAGGGCGCCGAGGTGCTCGACCACCTGCCGAATCCGGGCGCCTTCCGCGACCAGGTGTTCATGCTGTCGGAGAAGAGGCGAGGGGTCGCGCCGGCGGGAGCACCTGCAGTGCCGGCCAATTCCAGCGGCGTCTGAAGGCCCCACGAACTCTGAGGCTGCGCCGCGAGTTCGCGGGGACCCCATGTCTCACTCCAGGAAAAAGCCCCTGGCTCTGGTCGGCTTCATGGGTTCTGGCAAGAGCGTCGTCGGCTCCCTGGTGGCCGAGCGCACACGAGCGCCCCTCTTCGACCTCGACCGGATGATCCAGGACGAGGCCGGCAAGTCGATCACAGAGATCTTCGCGACCGGAGGTGAGCCGGCCTTTCGCGAGCTGGAGGCCCGTCTTTTGCCAGTGGCGCTCCAACCGGGAGCGGTGGTTGCGCTCGGTGGGGGCTCGTTGATCAACGACGCGAGTTGGGACCTCGTGGCCGGCAGAGCGGTCACGATCTATCTCGAGGTGCCCTTCGAGACCATATGGACAAGGATCAGCAAGCTGAGCGGGCGACCCCTCGCCTCCGGACGATCTCACGACGACGTCGAGTCGCTTTTCGAACGGCGCCGGCCGCGCTACGAGCAGGCGCTGCATCGCGTTGACGGCGACCGGCCGCCGGCCGAGGTCGCGGATGAGGTGATCAAGCTTTGGTCCGCCTGATCCTCGACTCGCCCTCTGGAAGCTACCCGGTCATCATCGGGAGCAACATCCATCGCGAGCTGCGGGGGGCCGTCGCGAGGTTGGATCCGACCGGCGTCGCGATCGTCACGGACTCCAATGTCCGGCCGTGGGCGGCCAAGGTCGCCAAGTCGATCAAGCGCGCCGGGCTGAAAACGGCGATCCACGTGATACCGGCGGGGGAGCGGTCGAAGTCGATCAACCAGCTCCACGAGGTGCTGGCATTCCTCGAGCGCCAGCGCATCGATCGCGGCGGCGTTGTCATCGCCGTGGGGGGCGGCACGGTGGGGGATCTCGCCGGGTTCGCGGCGGCCGTCTGGCAGCGGGGCATTCGACTGGTCGGCGTGCCGACGACGCTGCTGGCGATGGTGGATTCGAGCATCGGGGGCAAGACCGGCATCAACGGGACCCGTACCAAGAACGCGATCGGGGCTTTCTGGCAGCCGTCGGCGGTCATCGCCGACCTGGCCTGCCTCCAAACGCTGCCGGCCACCAGCTACCGGGACGCGTTCGCCGAGGTTGTAAAGTACGCCGTTGCGATGGACCGGGGCCTGGCCGACCTCCTGCAAAAGGAACGCTCGCGCCTGCTCGGCGCCGACAAGGCGATGCTCGAGCGTGTGGTGTTCCGCTGCGTCGCTGCCAAAGCGCTGATCGTCGCCAAGGACGAACGCGAAAAGGGACCACGCGCGATCCTCAACTACGGCCACACCGCGGGCCACGCGCTCGAGGCGGCCACCGGCTTTCGCATCTCACATGGCCGCGCGGTTGCGTTCGGCATGCGAGTCGCCGCCCGGGTCGCGCTGTCGATGGAACTCTGCAGTAAGCGCCTGGTCGAAACGCAGGACGAGCTTCTCACCGCGTATGGACTGCCGGACAGGGTTCCTCACGTCGATCCGGCGCGTGTGCTGGCCGCGATCCCGCGCGACAAGAAGGCGCGCCGCGGCAAGGTCGCGTGGGTCATGCCGCGCCGGATGGGTCATGCCGAGCCGGGACACACAGTTCCATCACCGCTGGTGCGGCGTGTCGTTACCCGAGCGCTCGCATGAAGCGGATCGTCATCGTCAACGGTCCGAACCTGAACCTGCTTGGCAAGCGCGAGCCAAAGGTCTATGGCACGCGCTCGCTTGCGGACCTGGTCAAGACGGTGCGCGCAAAAGCGCGTGAGCTCGGCGTCACAGTCAGCGTCTTTCAGAGCAACCACGAGGGCGAGATCATCGACTTCCTGCACAAAGAGGCGCCGGGTGCGCTCGGGATCGTGATCAACCCAGGGGCTTTGTCTCACTACTCGCTCGCCCTCTACGATTGCCTGCAGGCCCTGGATGTGCCGACGGTCGAGGTCCACATCTCGAACATCCACGCGCGCGAAGAGTTCCGCTCGAAAAGCGTGACGGCCCGCGCCGCCAGAGGCGTGATCACGGGCCTCGGCTTCGAAGGCTATGGATTGGCCATGGAGTATCTGACGGCGCTTTGATCTCAACGAGCGACTTTCGCAACGGAACGATGTTCGAGATGGACGGCCAGCTGCTGCAGGTCGTCAGCGTCGAGCACATCAAGCTGGCGCGCGCCGGCGCGGTCATCAAGGCCCGGCTGCGCAACGTGCTGACCGGATCGATCTTCGATCACAGCTTCCGCAGCGCCGACAAGTACAAGACGGTCCGCATCGACAAGAACGAGGCGACCTACCTCTACTCCGACGGAACTCATCACTACTTCATGGACACGCAGACCTACGACCAGGTTGCGGTCGACGAGGAGCTGCTCGAGTCGGTGCTGCCCCTGTTGAAGGAAGGCAGTGTCGCCTACCTGCTCCGTTATCAGGACCGCCTGATCGGGGTCGAGCTGCCGATCAACGTGGAGCTGAAAGTCGTCTCCACCGATCCTGGATTCAAGGGCGACACCGTCTCGGGGTCCACGAAGCCGGCGAAGCTCGAGACCGGTGCCACGATCCAGGTGCCGCTGTTCATCCAGCCTGGCGACGTGATTCGTGTCGACACAAGAACTCAGACGTACATGGAGCGAGCCTGAGGGCCCAGGGCGTAGCATCAAGCGGCTATGGGTGAGAACGGATCGCTCGGGGCGGTACGCGTGGCCAACGAGGTGATCGCCAGCATCGCGGCGCTCGCTGCGTGCGAGATCGAAGGCGTCAAGGCGATGGATGAGGCCGCGGCGCGCCATTTCGGTGACTGGGTGCGGCGTCAGTCGGCCCACCGCGGCGTGCGGGTGCATATCGAGTCCGATCGCTCGATCCACCTGGAGGTCTTCATCACGGTCGACTCGGACGCGAAGCTGGCCGACGTTGCGGCGTCCGCCCAGGCCAACGTTGTCGAAGCGACTGAGCGGATGCTCGGCCTGGAGGTCGGGGAGGTCAACGTCTTCGTCTCCAGCGTCGCCTTCGCCAACTAGCGAGTCTCGTTGGGGAAACGACACCAGGCCAGGGAGCTGGCGCTCAAGACGCTGTTCCAGCTGGAGGCCGCGGAGGACGATCCCGAAGAGGTCTTGCGCTATCACGCCGCCGAAGGCGCGGCGACCGCTGACGTAGCGACCTTCGCGCTTCAGCTCGTCCGCGGGGTGATCGACAATCGCGAGAAGCTCGACGAGATCCTGAGCGAGGCTTCAGAGCACTGGAAGCTCGGGCAGATGGCGAAGGTCGACCGCATCATCCTGCGCATCGCCGTCTACGAGATCGCGATCGATCGCCACGTGCCGACCAAGGCTGCGATCAACGAGTCGATCGAGCTGGCCAAGACTTTTTCGGGCGAGGAAGCGGGCCGTTTCGTCAACGGGATCCTTGGTCGGGTCGCAGCCACCGCGACTTGAGCCAGGACCGGCCGGTCAGAACGGCTCGGCTCGAGGAGCTCCTCGCCAGCCTCGAGAAGACGATCGCCGAGCTCGCTGGAGGCACCGCCCCGCTCGAGGAGCTGGTCGCCGCGCACCAGCGGGCGCTGCGCCTGCTGGCCGAAGCGCAGGCAAAACTGGACGAGCTCAAGGAAAAGGCCGACGACCTAGCCCAAAAGCTAACGTAGGCCCGTGAAATTTCTGCTCGCACCGCTGGTGGCCTGGGCGATCGCCCAGGCGGCCAAGGTGATCCTCACCTCGATGCGCCAGCGACGGCTGAACCTGCGCGTGCTGGCCGAGACCGGTGGGATGCCGAGCAGCCATGCTGCGATCGTGATGGGGATGACCACGGCAGTTGGTAAATATGCCGGCGTTACTTCCGCCGCCTTCGCGATCGCGCTTATCTTCTCGTTCGTGGTCATGTACGACGCCGCCGGGCTACGTCGCGCGGCCGGCCGGCAGGCCGCCATCCTGAACCGCCTGGTCGAAGACCTCGTGCACATGCGAGGCATGCAGGAGCAGAGGCTCCGCGAGCTGCTGGGCCACACTCCGGTGGAGGTGCTCGTGGGCGCATTGCTCGGCATCGTTGTCGGGCTGATCCTCTGAACGCGGTGCCTCGCCTTGACGTCGCCCTCACCAGGAGCGGTCGCATCGAGTCGCGCCAGCGCGCCCAGGCTCTGATCCTCGCGGGCAAGGTGCAGGTTTCGGGGGAGACGGAACGCCGCCCCGACCGTGCGGTCCGAGACGACGAGGTCATCACCGTCGACGAGAGTCCGAGCTACGCAAGCCGCGGTGCGCTGAAGATCGGCCCGGCGCTGGAAAGCTTCGGGGTCGACCCAACCGGCCGCATCTGTGCGGACATCGGCGCTTCCACCGGTGGGTTCACCGACGTGCTGCTTCGCCGCGGGGCTTCCAGGGTCTACGCGATCGACGTCGGCCGCGGGCTCATCCACTGGCGGCTGCGACAGGATCCACGGGTGGTGGTCATCGAGCGCACCAACGCGCGAGAGCTCGACGCGTTTCCGGAGCCTGTCAGCCTGATCGTCGTCGACGTTTCATTCATCAGCCTCGAAAAGATCCTGCCGGCAATGCGGCAGGCCGGCCCGCACGCAGATGTGGTGGCACTGTTCAAGCCACAGTTCGAGGTGGGCCGAGCCGAGGTGGGAAAGGGAGGCATCGTCCGCGATGCAGGCGCGATAGAAGCCGCGGTCCTGAGGTTCCGAATCTGGTGTGACGGCAACGGGTACAAAGTCGCCGGGGAAGCAGCGTCTGAGGTCGCGGGAGCCGAAGGCAACCGCGAGATCTTCTTCCACCTGCAGCCGAAATGAACGTCTGCATCCTTCGCGGGCCGAGGGCGGAGCAATCGTTGATCGACAGAGCCATCGCGGCCTTGATGGCCCGCGGAGTCGAGGGATGGGAAGCGCAGCGCGACGCACCTGTGAACGAGATCAGCGGCCGGCTCAAGGACACGGCCCTGGTCGTGACCCTCGGTGGCGACGGCACGTTTCTCGCCGGCGGAAGGCTGGCGGCTCCCAAGGGCATTCCCGTGTTGGGTGTGAACCTCGGCCGGCTCGGCTTCCTTACAGAGGTCGAGTCGGAGCAGCTCCAGGACGGCCTCGCGCGCTTCTTAGATGGGAAGTACAGGATCGAGGAGCGCACCGTCCTGCAGGTGACGCTCAATCGCGGGACGCGCACGGTGGCCAAGGCGATCGGGCTCAACGAGGTCGTGCTCGACCACTCGGGCGAAGCACGAATGCTGCGGGTCGAGATCGACGTCGGCGGGCAGGCGGTAGGCGTCATCGATGCGGACGGCGTGATGGTCTCGACGGCGACAGGTTCCACCGCGTACGCGCTCGCCAGCGGCGGACCGATCCTCGAGCCGACGCTGCGCGACCTCGTCCTCGTGCCGATGAACCCGTTTGCCCTCACCGTCCGTCCCATCGTCTTTCCGCCCGGCCAGAACATCAGCCTGTCCGTGGTGCGGGGACCGGGCGAGATGCGCATCGACGGCGGCCGGACAGGGCGGGGGGTCGAGACCGGTGACACCGTTCGATGCGGCGCGCATCCACGGCGCCTCAAGGTGGTTCGATTCAGCCCGCCGGAGGCGTTTTACCGGCGGCTGGGAGACAAGCTTGGCTGGGGCCGGCCCCTCGTCCCCAACAAATAGTGCTGAAGGAACTGAGAGTCCGCGACCTGGCCCTGGTCGCGGAGTCCCGGGTCCGCTTCGGGCCCGGCCTCAACCTCCTGACCGGTGAGACAGGCAGCGGTAAATCGCTCATCGTCGACGCACTCAGCCTGACCCTTGGCGCCCGAGGCGGCGCCGACCAGGTTCGCCACGGCGCCGAGCGGGCGACCGTGGAAGGCGTTTTCGAATCGGGCGGGG
>DASQAU010000052.1:0-5510 GCA_035635595.1 Candidatus Eiseniibacteriota bacterium | reverse complement strand
GACAGCATTCGTGCGAGCTGGTACTTGTCCTTCGGAGTGATCGCCACGCCAGGCATCTGCTCTCCGTCGCGCAGGGTGTCGTCGTAGACCCGGATCTTGTCGGACGGCGGGAACTTCAGGTCGTGAATGAAATGGGTGGGGTCGCGGGCGAGCTCCTCCAGAGGCTCCTGCAGCTCTACCGGCTTGATCTCATCCACGCGCGGTCGAGACGCGCCTTTTTTCTTCCAGGCGCTTGCGCACCCACGGCACCAGCCCGCCCATGTGGAGGAGCTCGTTCATGAACTTCGGAAAGGCCTCGCTCCGATATTCGTCACCCTTCGTGAAGTTGCGCACTATCCCCTGCTCGAGGTCGACCTCGAGCTCGTCACCTTCATCCACGCCCTCGGCCGCCTGGGGCGACTGAAGGATCGGGTAGCCCATGTTGATCGCGTTGCGAAAGAAGATCCGCGCGTAGGAGTCGGCGATGACCAGCGCGATGCCCGCTCCGCGGATCGCCACCGGCGCGATCTCGCGCGAGGACCCGCAGCCGAAGTTGGACCCTGCGACCAGGATATCGCCCACGTTGACCCCGGCCGACCACCCGTCGCGGCCGGGCACGCCCTCCATCGCGTGCTTGCCCAGCTCCTTTTCGTCCAGCGAGTAGATGGCGTACTTGGCCGGGATGATCTGGTCGGTGTCGATGTTCGTGCCGAACTTCCACGCCCGGCCGCGGATGACCTTGGGAAAGCTCATGACCTGTCTGCCCCAACGTTACCCGACTGTGCGGGATCCGGACGCGAACGGCTGTTGAGGACCCAGATCCCAGCACCGACGACGCTTCCCAGCGCAACCATGAGCAGCAGGAACACGACCAACGCTGTCGCAAACCCCACTCCCGAAGCAAGGGCGTTGGGACGATGGCTCGGTTGAGCGGGACGGGCGCTCGTACGATCAGGGGCCAAGCGGTACTCCTTCGTCGCCTGACCCAGGGCGCTTTCGGTCATGTAGTCCGCAGCCGATCCGAAGATGATCACGAACAGATCATTGCCTTTGCTGAAGACGACAACGGTCCACCTGAATCCATCGGGTCCCTGGTAGGCGAGCGCAAACGACTGAGGAATATCTCCAGTGTCGACAAAACGTCCGAAACCTTTGTCGGTTGCGTAGTGCACCTTGGAAGACAACCTGGCTGACGTTGCTCCTGCGTCCGCCCGAAAAACCAGAATGCCTTCGGCCATCCATACGGTTGTCGACCCCGGCGTATACCACGTGCGAGCGTAACCGCCGACAAAGCCTTGCTTGTTCAATTCGTTGATCAGCGTTTCGCGAGTCTTCGCATCCAGTCGGAAGGAATCTGCGTAGACCTCCACGTCGAAAGGACCTTCCAAAATGTCCGGCGTGCCCAGGTCGACTTCCACGAAGTCCACCCTGAACGGGTCGGCAAGCGTCGCCCGCAGTGTTTCGGGACTCGGCGTGTCGGACGCAGTGGTTGGTATCGGCAGCGACGCTAAGAGCACCGCCAGGACCGCGCCACCGAGAGCCGGCCTACGAAACCTCAAGCAATGCCGGCAGGCATTTTCGCCAGCACCTGGCGGGGGTGCGTGATCACGCCGGTCACGGCGCTCGCCGCGGCCACCGCCGGGTTGGAGAGATAGACGAGCGCTTTCGGGTGACCCATGCGGCCCGGGAAGTTCCGGTTGGTCGTGCTCAAGCAGACCTCCCCCTCACCCAGCACTCCCATGTGCCCGCCCAGGCAGGCGCCGCACGTCGCGGTCGTCCATGCTGCTCCGCTGGCGAGGAAGATTCCGATCAGACCCTCTTTCTCCGCCTGGATCGCGACCTGGTGCGATGAGGGGGTGATGATGAGCCGCACCCCGGGCGCGACCTTGTGCCCGTCGAGGACCGCGGCCGCCCGGCGCAGGTCGGTGATCCGCGAGTTGGTGCACGAACCGATGAAAACCTGGTCGAGCCTGGTGCCTTCCACGTCCGACAGCGGCGAGTAGTTGTCCGGGGACATCGGCTTCGCGACGCCCAGCTCGACTTTCTCCGCGTCGAACTCGAAGACCTTCTCGTACTCGGCGTCGGGATCGGAGGAAACGGGCGTGTACTGCCGCTTGGCTCGCCCATCGAGGTACTCCTTCGTAACGTCGTCGAACTCCATGATCCCGTTTTTCGCGCCGGCCTCGATCGCCATGTTGGTCATCGTGAGGCGGGCTTCCATATCGATGTGGCGCAGCGCCTCACCGGTGTGCTCCATCGCTTTTGAGCGGGCGCCGTCGACGCCGATCTGTCCGATGACGTAGAGGATCAGGTCCTTCGCCTCGACCCATTCCTTGAGGCGGTTGTGATAAACGAACTTCAGCGTTTCCGGAACTCGAAACCACAGCTCGCCGAGCGCCAGTACACAGGCGAGGTCGGTCGAGCCGATGCCCGTGGCGAAGTTGTTGAGCGCGCCGTAGGTGCAGCTGTGTGAGTCGGCGCCGACCACGAGCTCGCCCGGGAGCACCAGTCCGTGCTCCGGCAGCACCGTGTGGCAGATTCCGCCCTGGCCGACCTCGAAATACCATTTCACGCCCATGTCATGGGAGAACTCGCGTGTGAGCCGGCCGAGCGTCGCGCTCGCAGCGTCTTTGGCGGGCTGGAAGTGGTCCTGCGTGACGGCGACGCGGTCGGGGTCCCAGATCTTTTCCGCCCCCATCTGCTCTCGCATGATCCTGCCGGCGGGCGGGATGGTGAGGTCGTGGCCCATCGCGAAGTCCACCTTGGCCAGGACCAGGTCGCCCGGGCGCACGCTCTCGCGGCCGGCTCCGCGAGCCAGGATCTTCTCCGTCATCGTCATGCCCATGGACTAGTCCTTCAGCCTTTTGACGACCGCGTCCCCACATTCATCCGTCGAGAGGTTGCCGCCGAGGTCGCGCGTGCACTCGCCCGCGCGGATGGCCGATCTGACCGCACCCTCGATCGCGTCTGCCATGTCCTTGTTACCCAGGTGTCTGACCATCATAGATGCGCTCAGGATCGCCCCGATCGGGTTGACGATCCCGCGGCCGGCGATGTCCGGAGCCGTTCCATGGACCGGCTCGAAGAGGCCTCGCCCGGTTTCAGGATTGATGTTTCCCGATGGTGCGACGCCCATCCCGCCGATCAGCTCGGCAGTGAGGTCGGAAAGGATGTCGCCGAATAGGTTGCCCGTCACGATCACATCGAACTGGCTCGGGTCCTTGACCAGCTGCATCGCCGCAGCGTCGACGAACAGGTGGCGCGTCTTCAGCTTCGGATGCTTGGCCGCAATGGCCCTCCAGCGTTCCTGCCAGAGGCCGCCCGCGTGGGTCATGGCGTTGGACTTGTCGACCATGACCACCTCGTTCTTGGCGACCCCGAAGGCGTACTCGATGATGCGTGTCACCCCGGTGTACGTGTTGAGGTCCTCCTGGATCGCAACCTCGTGCTCGGAGCCTTTTTTGAAACGGCCGCCCATCCCCACGTACAGGCCTTCCGTGTTCTCACGCACGACGAGCAGATCAACGGGGCGCCGGTCCTCGTGGCGAAGCGGTGAGAGCCGGTCGTCGTAAAGCTTCGCCGGGCGCAGGTTGACGTACAGGTCGAGCTCGAAGCGCAGCCTCAGCAGCACGCCCGCCAGATAATCGGCTTCCGGTACCCGTGGATCGCCGACGGCGCCGAACAGAATCGCGTCGGCCCGCTCAAGCTGAGACCAGACCTCCGCGGGAATCGCGACCTTCGTCCGCAGGTACGCATCGGCGTTGATGTCGAACTCTTCGTACTCGAAGCGTGCGCCGGCCGCAGTGAGCACCTTGATCGCCTCGGGGACGACCTCCTTGCCCGCGCCGTCGCAGGGCAGGACCGCGATGTGCTTTGACATTAAGCCTGGGCCGTTTCGCGAGCGGGCTCGCGCAGTTTGTAGCGCTGGATCTTGCCGGTCACGGTCTTGGGCAGCTCAGGCACGAACTCGATCATGTGCGGAAACTGGAAACGCTGCAGGCGGCTCTTGCAGTGCTCCTGGAGCTCGGCCACCAGCGCATCGTTTGCTTCGGCGGCGCCTTTGGTGATGACAAAGGCCTTGATCTTTGTGAATCCTTCAATGGAGATCCCGACCACCGCGCTCTCGGCGACCGCCGGGTGCTCCATGAGCGCCGACTCGATCTCGATCGGAGAAACCCACAGTCCGCTCACCTTGATCATGTCGTCGGAACGGCCCTCGTACCAGTAAAAGCCGTCCTCGTCCACGCGGTACCGGTCACCCGAGAAGAACCATTCGCCGAGCACCGAGCGCTTGGTCTTCTGGTGCTGGGCCCAGTAAAGCGCGAGGGCGCTGTCGCCTTTTACGTAGAGGTCGCCGGCCTCGCCCTTCTGCACGGGCCGCCCTTCGTCGTCGAGGATCTTCAGCTCGTAGCCGGGGACCGGCTTGCCGCTCGAGCCGGGCCGCAGGTCGTCGAGCCGGTTGGAGCAGTAGATATGCAGCATCTCGGTCGATCCGACGCCGTCGAGGATGGTGAGCCCGAAAGCCTCCTTCCAGCGCCGCCAGACCTCGGCGGGCAGCGCCTCGGCCGCGGCGACGCAGTGGCGGATCGACGAGAGGTCGCGGCCTTTGGCCCCTTCGAAGTTGAGGATCGCGTTGTAGAGCGTCGGAGCGGAGAAGAAGAGCGTGGGTCGGCGCTTCTCGATCGTGTCGAGCACCGTCGCGGGGGTGCTGCGGCCGGCGTGGAGCACGGTCGATGCCCCCACCCAATAAGGAAGGGTGAGGTTGTTGCCAAAACCGTACGCATGAAAGAGGCCGGTGGCCGAAAAGGTGACGTCGTGTTCGGTGATGCCGAGCACCTGCTCCCCGTATGTGACGCACGTGTACGGGATGTCGTGCTGGAGGTGCACGACGGCTTTCGGCTTGCCGGTCGAGCCGGAGCTGTAGAGCCAGAAGGCCATGTCGTCCTTGCGTGTCGGCGCGGCTGCGAAGTCTTTACCGGGCTCGATTTCGTCGACCCGAAGCGTCCGCGGAGCGCCGGCCGCCCTGGCCACGGCCGGCTTGAGCTTCTCCTCTGTGTTGCTGTCGACGACCACGACCCTCGCGATCGAGTCGTCGATGAAGTGGTCGTAATCCTCACTGCGCTGAAGCAGGGGGTTGACGGGCACCGGGACGGCGCCCATGCGAATCGCACCAAGAAATGCGGCGACCCAGCCCGCACCGTCGTAGCCGACGATGAGGACGCGTTCCTCGCGCCGCACGCCCAGGTCTTTTAGCTGGTGCGCCGCCCCGCAGGCGAGACTGAAAAGCTCTCCGTAGGTGACGTCCTTCGCGGCCGAGGCGATCGCGAGCTTGTTCGCGCGGCCCGCCCTCAGGTTGCGATCGAGAAGATCGGCGCCGACGTTGTAGCGCTCCGGCAGCTCCATCCCCGGTCAGTGTAGTTTCGGGCGGTGGCGGGCGACCGGCTGACGCTGGTGTACGACGGCGAGTGCTCATTCTGTGGACGGCTCGCTCAATGGGTGGAGAGGCACGACCGTCGCGGGCGCGTGAAGGC
>DASQAU010000051.1:0-4287 GCA_035635595.1 Candidatus Eiseniibacteriota bacterium | reverse complement strand
CCTTGATCCGGAGCATCGGGGCGGTTGGCGTCGTCATCCGATGCTCCCCTCGAGGCTCACGCTGAGGAGCTTCTGCGCCTCGACCGCGAACTCCATCGGCAGCTCCTTGAAGACCTCGCGGCAGAAGCCGTTCACGATCATCGAGACCGCGTCCTCCTCGGAGATGCCCCGCTGCGTGCAATAGAAGAGCTGGTCCTCGCCGATCTTCGAGGTGGACGCCTCGTGCTCGACCTGCGAGGAGGTATTCTTCACCTCGATGTACGGCATGGTGTGGGCCCCGCACCGGTTGCCCAGGAGGAGCGAGTCGCACTGCGTGTAGTTGCGGGAGCCGGTCGCGCCCTTCTGGATCCTGACCAGGCCCCGGTAGGTGTTCTGCCCGTGGCCGGCCGAGATCCCCTTGGAGAGGATGGTGCTGCGCGTGTTCTTGCCGATGTGGATCATCTTCGTGCCGGTGTCGGCCTGCTGGTAGTTGTTGGTCAGGGCCACCGAGTGGAACTCCCCGACCGAGTCGTCGCCCTGCAAGATGACGCTCGGGTACTTCCAGGTGATGGCCGATCCGGTCTCCACCTGGGTCCAGGAGATCTTGGACGCCCTGCCCCGGCACGCGCCGCGCTTGGTCACGAAGTTGTAGATGCCGCCCCGGCCTTGCGCGTCGCCCGGGTACCAGTTCTGCACCGTCGAGTACTTGATCCGCGCGTTGTCGAGCGCGACCAGCTCGACCACCGCGGCGTGAAGCTGGTTCTTGTCGCGCATCGGCGCGGTACAGCCTTCGAGGTAGCTGACGTAGGCGCCCTCCTCCGCCACGATCAGCGTGCGCTCGAACTGCCCGGTGTTCTCGGCGTTGATGCGGAAGTAGGTCGACAGCTCCATCGGACAGCGCACGCCCTTGGGGACGTAGACGAACGAGCCGTCGCTGAAGACCGCCGAGTTCAGCGTGGCGAAGAAGTTGTCCGAGTAGGGAACCACCGACCCGAGGTACTTCTTGACCAGCTCCGGATGGTTCTGCACCGCCTCGGAGAACGAGCAGAAGATGACCCCCGCTTTGGCCAGCTTTTCCTTGAAGGTGGTGGCCACCGAGACGCTGTCGAAGACGGCGTCCACCGCCACGCCGGAGAGCCGCTTCTGCTCCTCCAGGGGAATGCCGAGCTTGTCGAAGGCCTTGACCAGCTCGGGATCGACTTCCTCGAGGCTCTTCGGTCCCTGGCCCTTCGGCTTGGGGGCCGAGTAGTAGACGATGTCCTGGTAGTCGATGGGCGCGTAGCGCACGTTCTGCCAGCGCGGCTCCTTCATGGTGAGCCAGTGGCGGAACGCCTTCAGGCGCCAGTCGAGCATGAACTCCGGCTCGTTCTTCTTCGCGGAGATGAGCCGGATGACGTCTTCGTTCAGGCCGCGCGGAACGGTGTCGGCCTCGATGTCGGTGACGAACCCGTACTTGTACTGGCGGGAGGTCAGCTCTTGGAGGGCTTTTGCGGAAGTGCTCACGAGACCGTCCTCAATGGAAAGAGCTCCGGATGAGCGTGGATGAAGCTGGACATCTCCGGCTCGGTGCGGTGCAAGTCGCTGAGCCTCGTGCTCTGGAGCGCGCGCTGCACCGCCTGATCGACGGCGATCCACAGTGAGCGGATCGAGCAGTCTCCATTGCGCACGCAGGTACGCTCGAGGCCTTTGTGCTCGTCGCAGAAGCCGGCGGGATAGAAGCTGTCGCCCAGGGCCGCGAGCACGGCGCCGACGTTGATCTGCTCGGCTGGCCGGGCGAGCTGATAGCCCCCCTTGCGGCCGCGGACGCTCTTCACCAAGCCTCCGCGACGCAGCAGGCGCATCAGCTTGTGCACATGGGCATGGCTCAGACCCTCCTGCTCGGCGATCTCGGGGGTCGTCACGGAGCCCTTTTGCCCCCGCGCCACCTGGAGCAGGCAACGAAGGCCGTACTCTTCTTGCGCTGTTAGCCTCATCGTCGGTCTCTGCGGCCCTCTTCCGGCCTGGCCAGTGTCTAACTAAAGCATACTGATCCGTCAAGTTTATCTGGCCTTCGAGCGGGCGCCCGGCTGCCTGTCTCTCGCGCGCCCGAGAGGCTACGGCGAAAGCGCTCCTGGTGTGCTAGATGCGACGCCTGATCTCGCAAGGAGGACGAGTATGGCCACCGCGAGGAAGATCGACGTGCTTACCGTAAAGCTGGACCCCAAGCCCGGAGCGCTCGCGCAGATCCTGGGCGCATTCCGCGAGGCGAACGTCAACGTCACGGCCAGTTGGGGATATCAGATGGGCCCTGGGGAAGCGCAGGCCCATTTCTTCACCGCCGACGTCGACCGCGCGAAGCAGGCGCTCACCAAGCTGGGCAAGACGTCCAAGACCGAGGCCGCCTTCTGGGTGGAGGACGCCGACAAGATCGGCAACTACCACAGCGTGCTGGAGAAGATCGCCAAGGCGGGCATCAACATCGATGCGACGGACGCGTTCGGAATCGGCGGCAAGTTCGCCACCGTCATCTTCGTGGCCGAGAGCGACGTCGCCAAGGCGGCGAAAGCGCTCGGCGCCTGACACCCCGTCGGCACAAGAGCGCCTGACTCCGGGCGGGATCAGGCGCTCTCACCTTCCGGCGTCTGCGAGAACCCGGCGCTCGAGATCCGAGACCGCCGCGAGGAGCGCGCGAACCTCGCCGGCAAACGCCGAGGAGATCCGCGAGGCGCGCAGCAGCGCCCTCCCCGCATCCGTCAAGCTGGCGTCCATGGCGAGAAGCTGCGTACGTCGGAGGTCGATGACGATCTCATCCTGCATCCGCACAGCATACGCGCATTCCGCGCAGGAGGCGCCTTTCCGCCCAAAAGGGCCACCGATTTGTGAGCGTTCGATGGGGGATTTGTGTTATACTCCAATCGACGCCATCTTCGAATCGTCCTTTCGCCTCCATTTCGGGCGTCGAGCGGGAATCGCTGCTGGCGCCCCAAGAGGAGGCACGATGAAGCGCATGATTTCGATCGTGGACCTGAAGACTGGGGTAGTGTCGATTCGTCCCAGTGACACTTCCACCCTCGATGTTCCTCTCGACCTCGATCGAGACAGGGGCGTCGCTTCACTCTTGAGGTCGTACGCCCACTATTTCTCGACGACCGGAAAGAGCGTCACCAAGGCAAGCCTTCCGAAACCGCTCTCGTGGCGTGCGCACGGCGAGGAATGCCTGGTCGCGAATCTCTCTGAAGCGATGACGGAGCGGTGTAGCTTCACCCTGTCTGCTGTTGAATCATCCCAGGATTGAGACTAGCGTCCGGCAGTTGCCGCGCTCCGGTTGCTAGCGCGTTCTCCGCGTCATCCGGCGCCAGGCGCGTGCCCACCAGACGTACCTCACCTCCGGATGGCTGTATGGCCATCGCGACGCGGCTGTAGTGCGCTGGCGCAGGCTCTCTTCGGACTCGCCGCGGACTCGCTGGACGCCGTGCATCAGCGCGAGTCGGGACAACGATCCGGAATTCCTGGGGGTCGCTCGGTAGAAAAGGAGAACGACGAGAAGCGTGACGCAAGCCAGCAGAGCGAGCCAGGTGATTGTCATTGAGCACTCCCGGGTCGCCTCCGGTGAGGCGACGCGCTCCTTGTCGCGCGAGCAGGAGGCCCTCGCGGATGTGATGCGCGGCGCATCCGTCGCGATCGGCGACGCCGCGGTAGCTGAGAGCTTAGGTCCGTGCGGGCGTCACGGCACGTCAATCGTACCGCCCGGCGGAAGGTGAGCTCGTGGCACAAGCGAGCTGGAAGGGCGAGCACCGCGTCCCTACGGCGCGTACAATCTGTACTCCACGGCCTGACCGATTCACCACCTCACCACGGTCCTGGGTCGCCGCTCGATTGTCGGCTCGCACCGGGCTGCCCTACGGCAGGCAAGGAGAGAATATGCGCGAATTCGGAGTGAGAAGGTATGGAGAAACCCTGTACTACCACTGCATGGCCGCAAACGCGGCCGACGCCGCCGGGTGGTTCGCGCACTCCCAGCCAAAGCTCGCGGGACACGACTTTCAGGCGCTGGTCAAAGACATTGCCAGGCCCGTCGTCGATGAGACTGGCCTCGGTGGAAATCCGTCCGTCGTGTTCGTTCGTCACGGAGCGCTGACGGAAGGCGCGAAGAAAGCAATCGATCTGAAGCGGACCAGCTTCCTTTCGGCCATCGCCGAGAAATCGATCTGACGCGCCAGGCGCGGTTCGTCCCCGACCGCCCGCAGTTTGGCGGGATCAAGACTGCTACTGCAGCAACGTCTGCGCCCCCGCAGAGTTGACGTAGACCTGCACGTCCTCCTCGAGCAG
>DASQAU010000050.1:0-3558 GCA_035635595.1 Candidatus Eiseniibacteriota bacterium | reverse complement strand
GCAGATGTTGCCGCTGATCGCCCAGCGGATCTCGTCGTCGGTCGGATTCGGATTTCGCTCCAGCAGGGCCGAGGTGACCATCATCATGCCCGGCGTGCAGAAGCCGCACTGAAGACCGTGCTCCTCATGGAAGCCGACCTGAATGGGCGCGAGGGTCGCCCCGTCGGCCAGGCCCTCGACCGTCTTGATCTCACGGCCTGCGACCTGGACCGCGAGCAGCGTGCACGACTTCACGGGGTCTCCGTCAAGCAGCACCGTACAGGCGCCGCAGCTGGTCGTGTCGCAGCCGACATGTGTACCCGTGAGAAGCAGGTTCGAGCGGAGGAAGTCGACCAATAGGACTCGCGGCTCGACGTCAGCGCTCCGCTCGGCTCCGTTGACGCGCATCGTCACCTTCACGCCTTCACCTCCTGGGCTCGAGCGAGGGCTGCTTTGAGGCCGCGCTGCACGAAGACCCGAACCATGTCCTTCTTATATGCGGCGGTGCCGCGGATGTCGTCTTTGGGCTCTGCCGCGGCGGCGGCAAGGCGCGCCGCCTCGGCGATCACGTCGTCTTTCAGCTCGTGGCCTACGAGCGCTTTTTCGGCCTGCTTTGCCTTGAGGTTCGTGGCGCCGACCGACGTCAGGCCGATGCCTGCGGACTTGACCTTGCGGCCGTCGAGCTCGATCTGCACCGAGACCGCCACGGTGGCAAAGTCGCCCACCTTGCGCTCGAGCTTGTGGTACGACCCACCGGCGTGACCGGTGGGCACCGGGATGCGGATCGCGGTCACCACCTCGTCCGCGCGCAGGGTCGTGGTGAACGGGCCCTGGAAGAAGCCGTCGACCGGGATCACCCGCTCTCCTGAGCTCGACTGGGCAACCAGCTCTGCGTTGAGGGCCAGCATGATCGAGCCCCAGTCGCCGGCCGGGTCCGCGTGGCACACCGACCCGACCACCGTTCCGCGATTCCTCACCAATGGGTCGGCGATCCAGTGGACGGCCTCGACCATCAACGGGACGAGCTTCGCGAGCTCCTTGCTCCGTTCCACGTCCACATGCCGGACGAGCGCGCCGATCCGCACGTGGCCGTCGTCGCGCTTGATCTCCGACATCGCGGGCAGACGGCCGATGTCGACCACGAGGGCGGGTTGGGAGAATCGCAGCTTGAGCAGGGGGATCAGGCTCTGGCCGCCGGCCATGACCTTGGCGTCATCGCCGCGCTCCTTGAGGATGGAAAGGGCCTCGCTTAAGGTCGAGGGAGCGACATAGTCGAAAGCGGCGGGAAACATCCTCTTTCCTCCCCATGCACGCAACAAAGAGAACGGCGCGGGGCATAAGACCCCAGCGCCCGAGCGCCGGTATATCACCCGATGGTTGCGTTGTCAAACAACGACCGAAAGGCGGCGCGTTACGATCACTGGCGATGGTGACGGAGGCCGTCAAGGCGCTCAGCGCGGAGGAGATTTCGGAGCTCTGCCTGCGCCATACGCTGTACGACTGGTCGGCCCAGGCGGGGCTCAAGCCGATGGCGGTTGCGAGCGCCAAGGGCGTCTACTTCCAAACCGTCGACGGCCGGCGTTTCATCGACTTCAACAGCCAGCTCATGTGCGTCAGCGCCGGCCACGGCGACCGCCGGATCATCGAGGCCATCAAGCAGCAGGCCGAGCAGCTCCCCTACATCAGCCCGTTCCTGGCGCACGAGCCCCGGGCCCGGCTGGGGCGCAAGCTGGCGGAGCTTCTGCCGGGTGACATCGACAAGGTCTTGTTCACGCTCGGCGGGGCGGACGCCAACGAGAACGCGATCAAGATCGCCCGCGCCGTCACCGGCCGGACCAAGATCCTCGCGCGGTACCGCTCATACCACGGCTCGACCGGGACTGCGATGCAGGCGACCGGCGACCCGCGCCGCTGGCCCAACGAGTTCGCGACCGGAGTCGTCCACGTGATGGACCCCTATCACGGCATCCAGCGCGGAACCGACTCGGCCGAGGAAGCGCTGGCCGACCTGGAGGAGACGGTTCGGCTGGAGGGCCCTCAGACGATCGCAGCGTTCATCCTCGAGCCGGTCACGGGCACCAACGGCATCCTGATCCCGCCCGACGGCTACCTGCAGGGTGTGCGCGAGCTGTGCGACCGGCACGGCATCCTGATGATCTGCGACGAGGTGATGACTGGATTCGGGCGCACCGGCAAATGGTTCGCCGTCGACCACTGGGGCGTGGTGCCCGACCTGATCACGCTGGCCAAGGGCCTGACCAGCAGCTACGTGCCGCTGGGCGCAGTGGGGATGCGGCCCAAAGTTGCGGCGTACTTCGACGACCACGTGTTCTACGGCGGGCTGACCTACAACAGCCACCCGCTCGCATGCGCCGCCGCGCTCGGCGCCATCCAGGCCTACGAAGAGGACGACATGGTCGGCAACTCGGCGCGGATGGGTGCGGTGCTGCAGAGGCATCACAAGAAGCTGCAGGAGCGGCACCCATGCGTCGGCGCGACGCGGTCGATCGGACTTTTCGGAGCGCTCGAGCTCGTCCGCGACCGGCGCACGATGGAGCCGCTCGCGCCCTTCAACGGAACATCTGCTGAGATGAAGGCGATCGGGCAAGCCCTCCTCGACGCCGGGCTCTACACGTTCGTCCGCTGGAACACGATCATGACCAACCCGCCTCTGTGCATCAACGAGGCCGAGCTGGACGAGGGCTTCGAGATCCTCGATGCGGCCCTCGAGATCGGCGACCGCGCGGTCTCGAGCTAAACCTCGGTAAATCGGCGCCTCCTGCGCGTCCTGACCCAGATTTCTTAAACTATCGCCGTGCCCCGCGCCGCATCAACGTCGCCGAGCTGGTTGAGCCTGCAAGAGGCTTCCAGGCGGCTCGACATCCATCCGGCGACGCTGCGGGAGTGGGCGGACAAGGGCCGGATTCGCACGTTCAGGACGCCTGGCGGGCACCGGCGCTTCAGCGAAGCCGACGTCGACGCGATGGGCGCGCGAGTCGCGCCCGACCTGTCCCTTTTCATGAACGCCACGGTCGGACACGCCCGGCTCGCGACCACCGAAGGACAGCTGGCGGCGGAGTCCTGGTACTCGCGGTTTGACGAGGACGCCAAGGATCGGCAGCGCGTGCTCGGAGTCGAGCTGATGCGCTTGCTCGTGTCCTACCTCGGCGACACCGACAGAAAGTGGACACCCGAGATCGACGCGGTTGGGCGACGTTATGCCGAGCTCACCAAGGCGGCCGGCCTTTCGCTCAGCGATGCGATGCGCGCCTTTCATCTGTTCGAAGGCCTGGTGCGCTCGAGCGTGGACCAGGTCAAAGCAGCCCACGTCGGCGGGGAGCGCGACCTCGAGCGCCACGTCGGCTGGTTCCTGAACGAGGTGCGGGTGGCGATGGTCGAGTCTTTTGGGAGGGTTGGGGAGTGAACGTGCTGAACGTCGTGCTGCCGCTTGGATCGTCGGTGCTGAGCTTTGTTTTCGCGGCCATGGTCTTCGACCAGTGGCTGCAGCGACGCCACAGCTTTCAGCTCGTTTGGGCGATCGGGCTCCTCTGGTACGGCATCAGCGCCGGATGCGAGTTC
>DASQAU010000049.1:0-4239 GCA_035635595.1 Candidatus Eiseniibacteriota bacterium | reverse complement strand
ACCGACGCCAACGCAGCGGTCAACTGCATCGACAAACCCGTCGCGACAGATATCGCCGTCTACGACGCCCTGGGACCTAGATTCGCGAGCGCCTCGCCGCTGTTCGGGCCCGCCTTCCAGTACTCCAACCTTCTGTGCGCTTACTGGCCGGTCCCGCCGACCGGCAAGGTCGGCCCAATCACAGCTGAGGGGGCTCCTCCGATCCTGCTCATTGGCGGCACGGGCGACCCGGCCACGCCGTACGCGTGGGCGCAATCGGTGAACAAGACGATCACCGGGTCAGTGCTCCTGACCCGGCAAGGCAACGGCCACATCTCATACACATCGAGCGCCTGCGCCAAGCAGGCGATCGACGCCTATCTGATCGACCTCAAGCTGCCCGCAAACGGGACTGTCTGCCGGTAACGCTCTGTACGCTTAACTTGCGGCGGCCACCGGCGCAGGGCTCGTGGCCTTGGTGAACGTGATCTCTCCGCCCTTGGCGTCCACGGTTACCGTGTCGCCCTCGGTGAACTTGCCTTCGAGCAGCATCATGGCGAGCGGATCCTGCACGAGCCGCTGGATCGCGCGCTTTAGCGGACGGGCTCCGTAAACCGGATCCCAACCGCGCTGCGCGAGCAGCTTGCGCGCGGCAGCCGTGACCACGAGGTGGACCCTGCGCTCGGCAAGCCGGTTTTCGAGCCGCTTCAGCTGGATGTCCACGATCGCGGTCAGCTGGTCCTCGGTCAGCGGCTTGAAGACGATGATCTCGTCGATGCGGTTGAGGAACTCGGGCCGGAAGTGTTCACGCAGCACAGCGATCACCGCATTCCGGACTTTTTCGAAGTCCTGGCCGGACATCTCCTGGATCGCCTGGCTGCCAAGGTTCGAGGTCATGATCAGCACGGTGTTGCGGAAGTCGATCGTTCGGCCCTGGCCGTCGGTCAGCCGGCCGTCGTCGAGGATCTGCAGCAGGACGTTGAAAACGTCGGGGTGCGCTTTCTCGATCTCATCGAAAAGGATCACCGAGTAAGGGCGCCTTCGCACCGCCTCGGTCAGCTGGCCGCCCTCGTCGTAGCCGATGTAGCCGGGCGGCGCGCCGAGCATGCGGGCGACGGTGTGCTTCTCCTGGTACTCGGACATGTCGAGGCGGATCAGAGCTTGCTCGTCGTCGAACAGGAACTCGGCCAGAGCGCGAGCCAGCTCGGTCTTGCCGACACCGGTCGGGCCCAGAAAGATGAAGGAGCCGACCGGCCGGTTTGGATCGGACAGGCCCGAGCGGGAGCGCCGAACTGCGTTGGCGACCGCGTTGACGGCTTCGTCCTGGCCGATGACCCGGTCATGAAGCCTCTGCTCCATCTCGATGAGCTTGGCGACCTCACCTTCCATCAGCCTTGAAACCGGGATACGGGTCCAGCGGCTGACGATCTCGGCGATGTCCTCCTCGTCGACCTCTTCCTTGAGCAGCGCGTGTCCGCCCTGGAGCTGCGCGAGCTTGGCGTTGGCCTCAGCGATCTGCTTTTCGAGCTCGACCGCCTTGCCGTAGCGAAGCTCGGCTGCCTTGCCGAAGTCGGCGGCGCGCTCGGCGCGATCGGCCTCGGAGCGAACCTCTTCCAGTTTTGCCTTGAGCGAGCGGATGCGGCCGATGACCTCTTTCTCCTGGTCCCAACGCGACCGCAGCGCGGTGCGCTGCTCGGAAACCTCTGCCAGCTGGCGCTCTAGCGCTGCGAGCCGGTCCTTGGAGGCCCGGTCGGTCTCCTTCTTGAGCGCCTGGCGCTCGATCTCGAGCTGGCGGATCTGCCGTTCGAGCTCGTCTAGCTCGGCGGGCATCGAATCGATCTCGGTGCGAAGCCTTGCGGCGGCCTCGTCGATCAGGTCGATCGCCTTGTCAGGAAGGAATCGGTCGGTGATGTATCGGTGCGAGAGCACCGCCGCGGCGACGATCGCCGAGTCCTTGATCCGGACGCCGTGGTGGACCTCGTACCGCTCGCGCAATCCGCGAAGGATGCTGATTGTGTCCTCGACGGTTGGTTCGCTGACCATCACCGGCTGGAACCGCCGCTCCAGGGCCGCGTCCTTTTCTATGTGCTTGCGGTATTCGTCGAGCGTGGTGGCGCCGATGGCGCGCAGCTCACCGCGGGCGAGCGCGGGCTTGAGCAGGTTGGCGGCGTCGATGGCGCCTTCCGCGGCGCCGGCGCCGACCAGGGTGTGCAGCTCGTCGATGAAGAGGATGACCTGGCCGTTCGAGCTCTCGATCTCCTTGAGCACGGCCTTCAACCGGTCCTCGAACTCGCCGCGGAACTTCGTGCCTGCGACCAATGAGCCGAGGTCGAGCGCGACGACACGCTTGCCTTTGAGGCCCTCCGGCACGTCGCCCTGTGCGATGCGCTGGGCGAGGCCTTCGGCGATCGCGGTCTTGCCAACGCCTGGTTCGCCGATGAGAACCGGATTGTTCTTGGTGCGGCGCGAAAGGACTTGGATCACACGCCGGATCTCCTCGTCCCGGCCGATGACCGGGTCGAGCTTGCCTTCGGCGGCGAGCTTGGTCAGGTCGCGGCCGTACTTCTCCAGTGCCTGGTACTTGGACTCCGGGTTCTGGTCGGTGACCCTGTGGCTGCCCCGGATCTGACGAAGAGCCTTCAGCAACCCGTCGTGAGTCGCGCCTGCGTCCTTCAATGCCTTGTTGTCCGCCAGCGCGAGCAACAGGTGCTCGGTCGAGATGTATTCGTCCTTGAGGCGCTCGGCCTCCTCCTTGGCTTGGTCGAGGGCCTTGTTCAGCGCAGGGCTCAGATACGGCTGTCCGCCGCCGCTGACCTTCGGAAACCGCTCGACCACGGAAACGAGCGCCGGCTCCAGGGCCTGGACCGAGGCGCCGGCTCGCTCGAGCAAGGTCCGGGCGACGCCCTGATCCTCGCGCACGAGCGCAAGCAGCAGGTGCTCAGGTTCGACCGCCTGCTGGCCGCGGTCGCGGGCTAGCTCGGCAGCCCCCTGAAGAGCCTCCTGGGCCTTCTCGGTGAACTTGTCAAATTGCATAGTTGAAAACTACCCCCCCATTTCGATCGCCAAACCGCAGCCCCGTATCTTGGCGACATGCCCGAGCTACCCGAGCTGGAGGCCGTTCGCATCCGCCTCGCTCCCCGTCTGTCAGACAAGTTGATCACCGCCGCATCGGTAAATCCGAAGAAGGCTCACCTGCTTCGCTACCCGGTGGACAACTTCGCTCTAGAGCTCCCGGCCCGGCGGATCACTTCGATGACGCGGCGGGGCAAACACCTGGTCTTTGCCACCGAGCTTGGAGGCGGCGGATCCCCCCGCTGGCTGGTCATCAACCCGATGCTGGGCGGCCGGTTCCAGATGGTGGACGGCGACTCACCTGTCCCGGCAACCGAGGTCTTCACGATCCGCATCGAGGGGCGGCAGGAGCTCCGTTATCTCGACTTCCGAGACATGGGGCGGATCTACTGGGTCGCGGACTGCGAGCGGGAGGTCCCGGGCTGGGCTGAGGTCGGTCCGGAGGCCGACTCTGTGCCCGAGATGGGCCTGGAGGTGTTTCGGAAGCGCTTGCGCCGGTTCCGAGACGAGCTGAAGGACCTGCTGCGGAACCAGGAGTTCCTGGCCGGCATCGGCAACGCCTACTCCGACGAGATCCTGTTCGAGGCGCGGCTGCTTCCGTTACGCCGGCGGGCGTCCCTCAAGCCGGCGGAGGAAGAGGCGCTTTACGAGGCAATACCGGTCGTGCTCAAGCGTGCCGTCGATGCGATCCTTGCCAACCCCAACTACGACGAGTCGAAGCAGGACCGGTCCTTCATGTCGGTGCACATGAAAGGTGGGAAAACGTGCCCCCGCTGCGGGCACCGGATCAGCCAGCTGGGCTCCAACCGTGAACCCGTGAACTTCTGCCGGGGCTGCCAGTTCTAAGAGGACATACCTCTAGCGGGCCCTCCCCGAGTCCGACCGACCCCTCCCCCGCCGGCCAACCGAGCTCAGCGTATCGAGGGGCGTCAACCCTGGTTGTTAAGCCCTTGCGGCTGTGAGCTTCCCCGAGATGCTTTCCAGCAGCCTTTGGGAGGCCAGCGCGATTTCGTCGACCGCACCCTCGAAGGCCTCCTGGTGGCGGCTTGACGGCTCGCGGAATCCGCTCACTTTGCGCACGAACTGGCGCGCGGCGGCGCGGATCTCCTCGTCGGTGGCGACTACGTCAGCCTGGCGCAGGGTCTTGATGCTTCGGCACATACGACAACGATAGCGAGCCCGGCGACT
>DASQAU010000048.1:0-5824 GCA_035635595.1 Candidatus Eiseniibacteriota bacterium | reverse complement strand
CCTAGAAGGCGTCCAGGCTGTGCCCGAGCTTCAAGAGCGCGAGGCGCAGGCGGCCCGGTCTCAGCTGTCTGACCGTGAACGCCAGCAGCGGCCTCAGAAGTAGCACGACTCTCTCAACGCGGGCGGAAGCATAGGGTTACGAACCCGGCTAGCGCAACCCCTAATGTCCCCACCCGTGGGGAGATCCCGCCGTTTGGCGCCCCTTACGGAGTAGCTTCGCGGCGCATCACCAGGATCTGGAATCCCGCGAAGCGCCCGATCACGTTGACGAGCGGAATCAATCGGCTGAAATAGGGCGGGTATTCGGCCCGCCTGAGACGGCGGAAACCGAATCGCTCGTAATAGCCTTGCAGCTCGCTGCGGCAGGTCAGGTGGAGGACAACACCAGGGTTGCTTGCAAGAAGCGTCTTGATCACCGCGCTCCCGATCCCTTGACCCTGCCTTGCAGGCTCGACCACGATGGAGGCCAGCTCCCGGCTGCTGTCGCCATGTGGTTTGACCTGGCCTACGCCGACGACGGTGCCGGCCTCCTCGGCCACGACGAAGTTAGGCCAGTTGAGGCTCATCGGGTTCAGCCTCGCGTCCTTGACGAAACGGCGGATTGTTGGCTGATCCGCCTCGGTTGCAGGACGCACGTTAAGGGGCACCTGGTGCAGGCTACTCGGCCCGGCGCCAAGTAAACTACCCACGGGGTCCGCCACACCCAAAGCCTGACGATGCAGCACGCCCCAAACACCTTCGTCCACCTGCACAACCACACCGAGTACTCGCTGCTCGATGGGGCCAGCCGCATCCATGCTCTGGTGGAGGCTGCGGCGAAGCTCGAGATGCCCGCCTTGGCCATCACTGACCACGGCGTGATGTATGGCGCGATCCACTTTTACAAGGCGTGCAAGGACGCGGGGATCAAGCCGATCATCGGCTGCGAGGTCTACGTCGCGCCCCGTTCGCGCCTTCTGCGGGAGGGCAGGGTCGATCGCGACCCCAACCATCTGACGCTGCTCGCCGCCAACCATGAGGGCTACCTCAACCTGATGAAGCTGTGCACCGTCGGCCAGATGGAGGGCATGTACTACAAGCCCCGGATCGACAAGGAGATCCTCGCCGAGCACAGCAAGGGACTGATCGCTCTCTCCGGCTGCCTGCAGGGTGAGGCGGCAAGCCGGATCTCAGATGGAGATGTCGACGGCGCGCGGGAAGCGGTCGCGGCGTATCGCGACATCTTCGGCAAGGACCGCTTCCTGCTCGAGGTGCAGCGACACGGCATCGATCGCCAGGACCAGGTGAACGAGGCACTGGCCGGGTTCGGCCGGGAGTTCGGCCTGCGACTGTGCGCGACCAACGACCTCCACTACGTACATCGCCACGACTCGGAGGCCCACGACGTGCTGCTGTGCCTGCAGACAGGGGCGCGCTTCAACGACCCGAACCGCTGGCGCTTTTCGTCTCAGGAGAACTACCTCAAGACGCCCGACGAGATGCGCGCCGCTTTCACGGACCTGCCCGACGCTCTGCTCAGCACCATCGATGTGGCCGACCAGGTCGACCTGAAGCTGAAGCTCGGCGCCACGCTCCTGCCGCCGTTCGACGTGCCGGATGGGATGGTTCCCGACCAGTACCTGCGCAAGCTCGTCCTCGACGGCATCACGTGGCGCTATCCCGGCGAGATCCCCCCAGCGGTCAAGGAGCGCGCCGAGCTGGAGCTTTCAGTGATCAGCCAGACCGGCTACGCGTCCTACTTCCTGATCGTCTGGGACTTCTACAACTTCGCGCGGAAGCAGGGCATCGTCGTGGGCCCGGGCCGCGGCAGCGCGGCGGGCAGCCTGGTCTCGTACTGCCTCGGCATCACCAACCTCGATCCCCTGCAGCATGGCCTCATCTTCGAGCGCTTCCTCAACATCGACCGCGTGTCGATGCCCGACATCGACTGCGACTTCTCGGTCGAGGGCCGCGAAAAGGTCATCCGCTATGTCTCGGAGAAGTACGGGGCCGACCGAGTGGCTCAGATCATCACCTTCACGACCATGGCGTCGAAGGCCGCGATCCGCGACGTCGGCCGAGTACTGGAGGTGCCGCTGCGCGACACCGACCGTCTGGCCAAGCTCGTGCCGGTCTGGCAGGGCCGCTCCAAGACGCTGGACGACACGCTCAAGGAGGTCCCGGACTTTCGTGAGGCTTACGAGTCGAACGAGGAGCAGAAGCGCCTGATCGATGTCGCGCGCACGCTGGAAGGCGTCTCGCGCAACGTGAGCACTCACGCGGCGGGGGTGGTGATCGCACCAGAGCCGCTGGTTCGCTACACGCCGCTCCAGTTCGGCCCCGGCCGCGAGGCGGTGGTGACCCAGTACGACATGAAGGCGGTCGGCGACATCGGCCTGCTGAAGATCGACTTCCTCGGCCTGCAGAACCTCGACATCATCGCCACGTGCCTGCGCCTGCTGAAAGAGCACCGCGGACTCGAGATCGACATCGACCGGCTCCCGTTCGACGACTTGAAGACGTACGAGCTGATTTCCATCGGTGACACCCACGGCGTGTTCCAGCTCGAAGGCGCTGGCATGCGCCGGATGCTGATGGACATGCGGCCTCAGAGCTTCGAGGACGTCTCCGCCGCCATCGCGCTGTTCCGGCCGGGTCCGATGGTCAACATCCCGGCATACGTCGCACGCAAGCAGGGTCGTGAGCCGATCGAATACATGCACGAACGGCTCGAGCCGATCCTGCGCGAAACGTACGGCGTGATGATCTATCAGGAGCAGGTGATGATGGCGGCGCGGGAGCTGGCCGGGTTCACGATGAGCGAGGCCGACATTCTTCGCGCAGCGATGGGCAAGAAGGACAAGGCCAAGATGGCGAAGCTGCGCACGAAGTTCATCGAAGGCACTGTCGAGCGCGGCATCTCGAAGTCGACGGCCGAGGCGCTGTTCGACGGCATCGCCAAGTTCGCCGAGTACGGCTTCAACCGTGCGCATTCGGCGGCCTATGCCGTGATCAGCTACCAGACCGCCTACCTCAAGGCGAACTATCCCTTGGAGTACATGACCGCGCTGCTGATCCACATGGAGGGGAGCGCCGACAGAGTGGCCACCGCAATAGTCGACTGCCGGATCCGCGGCATCGACGTGCTGGCCCCCGACATCAACCGGTCGCGCGCCGACTTCTCGATGAGCGATGGCCGCATCCTGTTCGGGCTGGCCGCGATCAAGAACGTCGGACAGCACGCCGTCGAAAGCATCGTTTCGCTGCGCGACGCGGACGGTCCGTTCAAGACTCTCGAGGACCTGTGCGACCGCACGGTGGCGATCCAGGACGTCAACAAGCGGGTGCTGGAGTCACTGGTGCAGTCGGGCGCGTGCGACTCCCTCGGGGAGCGGGCGCGGCTGGCCTACGTGCTGGAGCATGCGGTGGCGCGAGCGGAACGGGCTCGGCGCGACCGTGAGTCGGGGCAGATCTCTCTGCTGGAGATGGTGGGCTCGGAAGAGGTGACGGCCGATGACTACGGCCTCGCCATCGACGTTGCGCCGATGGCTGGGGAGGAGAAGCTGCGGCTCGAAAAGGAGCTGTTGGGCCTCTACCTGAGCGACCACCCGCTGCGCCGCATCTCGGCTGAGCTCGCCAAGCTCTCCGACACGCAGGCCGTCGAGGTAACGAGCGCACTGCAGGAAACCGAGGTGCGCGTCGCGGGCCTGGTGCGAGAGGTGCGCCGCGTGGTGACGCGCAAAGGCCAGATCATGGCTTACGCAACGCTCGAAGACCTGACGGGCACGGTCGACATCGTCCTGTTCCCGCGCATCTTCGAGCAGGTCCGGCTGCTGTTCGAGCCGGACAAGGTGCTCGTCGTGCAGGGCAAGGTGGACGCCCGCGCCGGCAGCACGCGCGCGAGCGGCTCGAGCGGCGGTGCGCCACCGGAGCCCGACATCGAGCCGGAGGTGGAGACCGCGTCTGTGGTCGCCGACATGGCGTGGCTGTGGGACGACCCCGAATGCATCCCGGTGGCGCGCCGGCAGCTGGTCCATGTCCGCATCCCAAGCAGCGACACGGGGCTGGCCGAGCGGCTGGAAGCGGTCCTTGCACGCCACCCGGGCACCGACCAGGTGGTGCTGCACGTGGTCGTGGGCAGCCGAGAGGTGATCGTGAATGCCGATCGTTATCATGTCCTCGCCGGCCCGGCGCTCGCGGCCGAGATCGACGAGCTGGTCGGCTCGACTGCGACCAGGCTCGAGACGGTTCGGCCCAAGTCGCAGTCCAATGGCAACGGGCGGGGGAGACGATGACCGAAGACGAAGAGGGTGGGGCGACGGGGCGCTACATAGTCGTCAAGGCGCTGGAGGACGGGGTCGTGATCATGGGCCTGACCCGGGGCAAGGACACCCGCTCGCACCACTCCGAGCGCCTCGACGCGGGGGAGGTCCTGGTGGCGCAGTTCACCGAGCTGACGGCTGCGATCAAGATCCGAGGCCGGGCGGAGATCCTCACCGAGGCGGGGAAGCTGATCTCAGGCCTCTAGTACTCTTTTGGCTGCGATGCCCGCCCACGTAGCTCAGGTGGCAGAGCATTTCCTTGGTAAGGAAAAGGTCCCCGGTTCGAATCCGGGCGTGGGCTCCACATCGGCCCTCCTGGACGAGGAGCGTGCGAAAAGGCGGGTTTCGCGCCCCCGTCGAATGCAGCCGAACCGCACACTCAGGCGTCGCCAGGTCGCATCAATGGAAGACAAAGCCCGCATCGACCACCAGCACCTGTCCCGTGGTGGTGTCGGTGCGACAGAACGTCACCACCTGGTCCGCGACATCGTCAGCTGATGTCCCCCTATGGAGGACGGCTCTCTGGAGCGCTCCTTCACGAACGGCATCAGGCAACCGACCTGCCATTCTTGTTCCTTCGATCAGGCCGGGCGCCACGCAGTTGACCAGGACTCCCGGAGCCAGCGCCACCGCCAGGCACCTGGTGAGGTGGATCAAGCCGGCTTTCGTGGTCGAGTACGCAATGCTGCTGCTTGACGGGTAAAGGCCGCCGATCGATGCGATGTTCACTATGCGCCCCCCACCCTGGTCGAGCATCGTCCGAGCCGCGGCCCGAGCGAGGAGGTACGGCCCGCGCAAGTTAGTCGCATACATCCGGTCCCAGACCTCCGGCGTCAGGGCTTCGAGATCGGTGAACGGGATGCCGACGTTCCACGCGGCGTTGTTCACGAGCACGTCGAGCCGGCCGAAGTGCTCGGTGGTGGAGGCCACCACCTCGTCCGGCATGGTGGCGCTTGACTGATCGAGTCGGACCGTCCAGCTTCGGCAGCCGGCCTCCTCGACTTCGGTCGCGATTCGCTCCGCGCGCTCCTTCTCGGCCACGTAGGCCACCGCCACGTCCATCTTGTTGCGCGCGAGCGCGCGGCAGATGGCTGACCCAAGGTCACCCGACCCCCCGGTAACCAGCGCGACTCGTCCAGCTAGCTCCACACCGCTCGCCTCCTTCGTCGATGCCTTCGACGGTCAAACCGTATAGCGAGGGAGGCCTACGGGTTTGTGCCGATTAACCGCGTGTCCTGGGAAATGCGGGTTTCGCGCTCGGTTTGATACCCGCATTCGCCAGGATCAGCGGCAAACAAAAAGCGGGCCGGCAAATGTGCCGACCCGCTCTCGTGTCGATTCAGCTTTCCGCTATTCCTTCGTCTTCAGCAGGCCGAACATCGCTCCCTGCGGGTCCTGGAGGATGGCAAAGCGTCCGCCAGGAAACTCCTGCGGCGCAAGCATCTCCTGCCCGCCGGCCTCCGTTGCCTTCTTGAAGGCCTTGTCGACGTCGTCGACATTGAAATACACCATCCAGTAGCTCG
>DASQAU010000047.1:0-1891 GCA_035635595.1 Candidatus Eiseniibacteriota bacterium | reverse complement strand
TCCCCGCCGCCGAGGAGGCTAAGCGCGGAATCGGTTTGCAGGCAGATCCCTAAACTCAAGACCGGGAGGTGACCGCGATGACAACCGAGATGCGGAAGACCGGAATCGACGTCGTCGGCGACATGCCCTGGGGCACGCACGTGTGTCTCTTCTACGAGACGAAAGAGGATCTCCTCGACACGTTGGTCTCCTACTGCAAGGCTGGATTGGAAAGCCAAGAGTTCTGCCTGTGGGTGGTCGCCGAGCCCGTGAGGGAGGAAGACGCCAGGCATGCGTTGAGACAAGTCGTTCCTGATCTTGATCGATACCTGACGGACCACAGCATAGACATCGTCTCTGCCGGCGACTGGTATCTCCAGGGCGGCACGTTCGACCTCAAGAGAGTGATGAGCGGTTGGCATGAGAGACTCGCTCTCGCATTGGCCAGAGGGTACGCCGGCGTGAGAGTGACCGGAGATACGGCCTGGCTCGAAAAGAAGGACTGGAAGGACTTCTGCGAATACGAGGAGACGCTCAACGAGTCCATCGCCAATCAACGCCTGGCCGTGCTGTGCACGTACCCGCTCGCCGCATGCGGAGCTGCGGAAATCCTGGATGTGGCGCGTACACACCAGCTTGTCATCGCAAAGCGGCGCGAGAGCTGGGAGATTATCGAAACCCCCGGGCTCAAGCAAGCCAAGGCTGAAATCAAGCGCATGAACGAGGAGCTCGAACAACGTGTCGTGGACCGGACCAGCCAACTGACAGCGGTCAACGAAGAGCTGAGAAAGGAAATTCTCGAGCGCAAGCGGGCCGAGGAAGCACTGCACCAGGCCCGGGAGGAACTCGCGCACGCCACGCGGGTCACGACACTGGGCGAGCTGGCCGCCTCCATCGCCCATGAGATCAACCAGCCGCTGGCGGCCATCATCGCCGACGCCAACGCATGCCTCCACTGGCTGGAAGCGGACCGACCCGACCTGGACAGCGTCCGAGAGGCCTTGGCCGCCGTCGCGAAGGACGGCGATCGGGCCGCGGAGGTGATCACCCGGATTCGCGGCCTGCTGGCGCGAGCGTCGGTCGCCCACGGGCCATGCGATCTGGCTGGTGTCATCGGTGACGTGCTCCCGCTCGTGCGTCCGGAGCTGGGGCGACACGGCATGATTCTGAAAATGTTCCTTGCGCCAGACCTGCCGCCGGTCATGGGCGATCGGATCCAGCTCCAGCAGGTCCTCCTGAACTTGCTGGTGAATGCTGTTGAGGCCTCGAGGGAGGTCGCGCCGGAACGGCGCCGGCTCACCCTGCATTCGACCGTCGAGCACCGTGACGATGGACCCTGGGCGGTCGTCGGGGTCGAAGATGGCGGCGTCGGCTTCCGCGAGCCTCAGGCGGCCCGCCTGTTCGAGGCGTTCTACACGACGAAGCCGGGGGGGCTCGGGATGGGGCTCTCGATCAGCCGCTCGATCATCGAGGCGCATGGGGGACGGCTGTGGGCGACGGCGAATGCGGACCACGGCGCCACGTTCTACTTCGCCCTGCCGGGGATGCGATGAGCTCGGAGGACCCGGTCGTCTTCGTCGTCGACGATGACAAGGTCTTTCGCGATGCCCTCCGGCGACTGCTCACGTCCGTAGGGCTGTCGGTGGAAGTCTTCCCGAGCGCTCAGGCGTTCCTGAGCAGCCCGAGACGGCAGGCTCCAGGATGCCTCGTGCTCGACGTCCGCCTCCCAGGGCTGAGTGGCCTCGACCTTCAGCAGGAACTTGCCAACACCGACACGACGCTGCCGATCATCTTCCTCACCGGGCACGGCGACATTCCCATGTCGGTCCGGGCCATGAAGGCCGGTGCGGTCGAGTTTCTCACGAAGCCGTTTCGCGAGCAGGACCTGCTCGACGCCATTCGCCACGCGATC
>DASQAU010000046.1:0-5415 GCA_035635595.1 Candidatus Eiseniibacteriota bacterium | reverse complement strand
GACGATGCCGCCGGCGAGGCTTTCGACAAGGCGGCCCGCATGCTCGGGCTCGGCTACCCCGGCGGACCCGCCCTGGACCGCCTGGCACGAACCGGCGACGCAGTCCGACAGCCGCTGCCCCAGCCATCCCTTCCTGGCCTGGAGTACAGCTTCAGCGGCCTGAAGACGGCGCTTCTCTACCGGCTGCGCGACCTCGGAGAGTCCGTTACCCCACAGGACAAGGCGGACCTGGCTGCCTCGTTCGAGCGCTCCGTGGTCGAGTCGCTGCTCGAAAAGCTGGACCTGGCACTCTCGGAAACTCCTACTGCGGAGGTGGTCGTGTGTGGCGGGGTGGCAGCCAACACGTTGCTCCGCAAGCGAGCCAAGGAGGTGGTCGCCGGCCGGGCGCGGCTCACCATGCCTCCAGCCGACCTGTGCACCGACAACGCGGCGATGATCGCAATGGCCGGCCTCCTGGGCGGTGGACCAAGACCGGCCGAGGCCGACCCGTCCTTAGGCTGGGAGCCGTGAGCAGTGTGAAAGGGTGGTCCATCGTCTTCCGGGGCGGCCGCATCCAGGCCGACCTGGTCGCCGCCGTCCTCCAGAGCGACGGCCTCCAGGTGGAGGTCTTCGGCGACCACGCTTACGGGGTGGGGATCAACCTGACGGACGCCGTGATCATGGTCCCGGACGACCAGGCCGAGACGGCCCGCGAGATCATCCGCCTGGCTGACGACGAGCCAATTGACCCGGAGCCCGAACCCAAGGTTTAGCACCGGCTCTCCAGAGGGTAGTAGAATTAGCAGTCAACCCCCCTGAGTGCTAAGCGCTCAGGTGTCGGGAGTGCTAATTCAACCGAGTAGCTGAGGAGGGCCCACATGAAACTGAGACCGTTAGGCGACCGCGTCGTAGTCAAGCCGGTCGAAAGAGAAGAGAAGACCAAGAGCGGAATCGTGCTTCCGGACACCGCCAAGGAGAAGCCCCAGGAGGGCATCGTCGAGGCCGTGGGGACCGGAAGGATTCTGGACAACGGCACCAAGGTGCCGATGGAGCTCAAGGTCGGCGACAAGGTGCTTTATGCAAAGTACGCCGGCAACGAATTCAAGCTCGACGAGGTCGAGTACCTGATCGTCTCGGAGAAGGACGTGCTCGCAGTGGTCGCGTCCAACGGCAAGACGTCCAGCGTCAAGAAGTAATCAGTAACAAGTAGAAGAGGGAAATAGATGGCAAAGACAGTCACATTCGATGTAGAGGCGAGACAGGCTCTCAAGAAGGGCATCGACATCGTCGCCTCATCGGTACGTATCACGCTCGGCCCCAAGGGCCGCAACGTCGTCCTCGAGAAGAAGTTCGGCGCCCCGACGGTCACCAACGACGGTGTGACCATCGTGCGCGAGATCGAGCTCAAGGACGCGATGGAGAACACCGGCGCGCAGCTGCTGCGCGAGGTGGCGACCAAGACCAACGACGTGGCCGGTGACGGAACCACCACGGCGACGATCCTGGCGCAGACCATGATCAGCGAAGGCTTCCGCAACGTCGCCGCGGGCGCCAACCCCATGCAGCTCAAGGTCGGAATCGAGAAGGCCGTCGAGGCCGTCGTCGACGAGATCAAGAGGCTGTCGGTGCCGGTCAAGGGCCACGAGGACGTCGCCCACGTAGCGGCGATCTCCAGCCAGGACCAGCAGATCGGCAACCTCATTGCCGACGCGATGGACAAGGTCGGCAAGGACGGTGTCATCACCGTCGAAGACAACCAGGCCATGGCGACCGAGCTCGAAGTGGTCGAGGGCATGCAGTTCGACCGCGGCTACGTCGCCGCTTACATGGTCACCAACCCCGACCGGATGGAGGCCGTCCTCGAGGACCCTTACATCCTCATCACCGACCGCAAGATCTCGGCGATCCAGGACCTGCTCCCCGTTTTGGAGCGCGTGGTCCAGCACGGCAAGCCGCTGTTGATCGTCGCCGAGGACGTCGAGGGCGAGGCGCTCGCCACTCTCGTCGTCAACAAGCTGCGCGGCACCTTTACTGCAGTCGCCGTCAAGGCGCCAGGCTTCGGTGACCGCCGCAAGGCGATGCTCGAGGACATGGCCATTCTCACCGGCGGCCAGGTCATCTCAGAAGACCTTGGCTTGAAGCTCGACCAGACGAAGATCGAGCAGCTCGGCCACGCACGCCGCGTGACCGTCACCAAGGACGACACCACGATCGTGGAAGGCGCCGGCAAGCCGGAAGGCATCCAGGCTCGCATCAAGGCGATCAAGAACCAGGTCGAGGAGACCACCTCCGACTTCGACAAGGAGAAGCTGCAGGAGCGGCTCGCGAAGCTCGCCGGCGGCGTCGCCGTGATCAAGGTTGGAGCTCCCACCGAGGTGGAGCAGAAGGAGAAGAAGCACCGCATCGAGGACGCGCTGAGCGCGACCAAGGCTGCGGTGGAAGAGGGCATCGTCGCGGGCGGTGGCACCGTGCTGCTGAACGCGCAGAAGAAGCTCGACGGCGGACTCGGCCTGAAGGACGACCAGGCGACCGGCGTCAACATCGTCCGCAAGTCGCTCGAGGAGCCGATCCGGCAGATCTGCCAGAACGCAGGCAAGGAAGGCTCGGTCATCGTCGAGCAGATCCGCAAGAGCAAGCCGGGCGACGGCTACGACGCGCTCAACGATAAGTTCGTGAACATGTTCGAGGCGGGAATCGTGGACCCGGCCAAGGTGACTCGTTCGGCACTGCAGAACGCCGCATCGATCGCGGCGATGGTGCTCACCACCGAGGCGATGGTCACCGAGGTTCCCGAGGAGAAGCGCGGCGGCGGCGGTGGCATGGGCGGCATGTCCCCGGACATGATGTAAGGGGCTTGAAAGCCTCCTAAGTTCGACTCACGCGAGCCCCTCGCTTCGGCGAGGGGCTCCTTTCTTTTCCGGGCGGCTCGTCCACGGGGATGACCCCGCCCAGGCCCGCAATCCTGCGCGCCGCGACCGTCACGCCGAACGGCAGCAGGATCATGACGGTTGCCACCACCACCGACAGCGAATCGGGCAGGCGGCGCGGATCGCCCAGGCCGAGATAGGTCAGGTAGCCGCCGCCGGCGGCCGTGAGGAGGACGATCACCGTTGAGACCCCCATTGCCCACCAGCGGTACTCGCGGTACAGCGGCGGCGCGGTGCGGTTGGCCAGTCGAAGCAGCCACCATGCGGTCAGCCCGTTCAGCACCAGGCCGCTGATCAGCGCGCACGCGGCAATCCCGACGCGGAACTCCGTGAGATGCCGCATGACGAATGCGGAGGCGTTGACGGCGAGGATTCCGATCGGCGTGATCACGCCGAGGCTCAAAAGGACGATCTCACGCAGTCGCCTGGACCTGGGCATATCTCCTTAGAAAAAGATAAGGGCGCCGGGGGACCGGCGCCCTGATTGGTTTTTTAGGAGTTTAGTGACCGCAGCCGCAGGCCTGGGCGCCGCTGGCGTCGTCCCCGGTGTCGAACGAGTGGCCGCAGGAGCACGAGTGCACCGCGTTCGGGTTGTGCACCGTGAAGCCGGCCCCCATGAGGCTGTCGACGTAGTCGATCTCCGAGCCGCGGATGTACGGAGCGCTGAAGTCGTCGACGATCAGCTGCACACCGTCTTGCTCGATCACGAGGTCGTCGGGGCGTCGCATGTCGTCAAAAGCCATGCCGTACTGCATCCCGGAGCAGCCGCCACCGCTGACGAAGACGCGGAGCGCGAGCTGGGGGTTGCCTTCCTTGGCGAGCAGTTCCTTGAGGCGAGCCTGAGCGTCGGAGGTTAGTGAGACGACAGCTTGTTCGATCACGACTGGGATGTTACCAGAGGACCCTAGCTGCGGCCAAGCTTGAATCCGCCCTTCTTGGCTTCCTTCTTATCGGCCGTCGCCGAGCCCGCAATCAGCTGGGCCAGCTGCTCTGCCCCGCGCGAGATCGCGCTCTTGGGGTCTGTGAGCACGAGGATCTCGCCCTTGACCGCCGCCTCGTCGGGCTTGGTGCCGTCGAAGTCGATCTCCACCGCCAGCTCCTGCTTCAGCGTGCGCACGACGTCTTCTTTGCTCACAACTGACTTTGGGACCTTGTTGTTGAGAGCCAGGATGACGCGCCCGGGAACGATGTTCAGGACGTTGGTGAAGATGTTCAGAAGCTCGCCCACGTCTTTCAACGAGGAGAGCTCAGGCGTGACGAGCACCAGCACGCGCTGGGAATGGTCGAGGACGCTGATGACGATGTCGGTGAACGCGACGCCGAGGTCGAAGACGATGTAGCGGAAGGCGTTGACCAGGATGCCCATCGCCCGGTTGACCAGGTCGACCGTGATGAGGTCGGCCTGCTCGGCGCGCAGCACGCCAGGCAGCAGCATCATCCCGCCCGGGTGGTGGAGGATCGCTCCCAGCACGGCCTCCTCGAAGTTGGCCGGCGGGACCTGGCTGGCCGCCGCAAGGCAGCCGGTGGGGGTCAGATAGGAAATCAGCGCCGCGTGGTTGTAGGGCAGCGCGAGGTCGACGAGTAGAACCTCACCCGGGAACCGTTTGCCCAGGGCGGCGGCCAGGTTGACCGAGAGTGTGGTCCGGCCGGAACCGCCTTTGGGCGAGTAGACGGCGACCGTCGACGCCGCCTGCTCGGGGGCGACCATGCGCGCCCGGGCGATCAGGTTGGGGAGGGTGTCTTTGCGCTGCTCGACGAGCTTGGTCAGCTCGATGATCGCGTCGGAGTCGGCCGGCAGCGTCTCGTAAAGCGTCTTCCGGTCGAGGGTGAGCAGCTTGCAGTCCTCGAGGGCGCGGACGCTGGCGGTGCGGGTTTCTTCAGAGATCAGGGCCATCTCGCCGAAAAAGTCGTCGGGTCCCATCAGGGCGATCGTGATGGTGTGCCCGGGAGACTCCTCCACGAAGACCTCGCAGCGGCCCGACTCGACCACGAACATGGTGTCGCCGGGGTCGCCCTGGTGGACGATCACCGACCCCCTGGTCGCGGAGGCGGGGGCCAGGCGGCGGGCGAGAGCGTGGAGGATGTTGTCGGGCAGCGTGAAGAAGATCGCCACGCGTTCCAGGATCTGGAAGCGTTTCCGGAGCTCGTCCGGTGATCCCCCTCCAAGCCGCTCGTTGTCGCTCACGCCCAAGGAATTATAGGTATGGGGTTGCCGGGCCCCCACCTAAGCCGGGCTTAGTTCAGTGCGTTGGTAGACTTAGCCGCTGTCGGTCCCGTGGTGTAGCCTGGCCAAACACGCGGCCCTGTCAAGGCCGAGAACGCCGGTTCGAATCCGGTCGGGACCGCCATCCAGGCCCCAAGCGCGCCCCGGAGAGGTGGCCGAGTCCGGTTGAAGGCGACGGTCTCGAAAACCGTTATAGGTGCAAGCCTATCTAGGGTTCAAATCCCTACCTCTCCGCCACCTGGCCCCTTCGATTCCGCCCTTCTTGCGCCAAACCAATGCTTGCCC
>DASQAU010000045.1:0-3932 GCA_035635595.1 Candidatus Eiseniibacteriota bacterium | reverse complement strand
AGCTTCAGGCGCTCACGGATGATCTTCTCGCCGCGCTTTGCCTTCTCATAGGCATCCGGCCAGCTGAACAGCAACGAACCCTCGCCCTCCCAGCCGTCGCGGTAGCCAATGCATACCTTCAGCTTGTCCGGCAGCCCCTTGCCGGACATGTTCGAGAGCTTGATCCGCTCGGGAGCGACCTCTTCGACTTTGACCGTCGTGAAGTCCGCGATACCGTCTGGCATGTAGTAGTTGTTCGGGTCGCCGATCTCATAGACCAGCTGCTCCTTGACCGTCCACTCGTTGAGGATTCCGCCTGATCCCTCGACCTTCGAGATGACCGCGGTCGCGTCCTCGCTCACCTCAGCGATCGGGTAGCCGGGACGCCAAGGATCCTTGGCCTGCCGCCAGAGATTCGAGACTGCGCCTGTCGCAAGGGCCGCGCATTCGACCGTATGGCCGATCGTGATCGCGGCCCCCATCTTGTCGTTGTCCTTGGCGGCGTAGCTCCAACCGAACTCATGCATCATCGGGCCGATGAACAGCGCCGTGTCGGAGACGCGGCCGCACACGACGACGTCAGCACCCTGTGCGAGACCCCTCGCGATGTGCTCGGCGCCGACGTAGGCGTTGGCCGCGACGATGTCCTTTCGGATGCGGTCGATGTCCGCCTCACCTGTGTCCAGGTTGGGAAACGTGATCCCCAGCGAGCGCATCTCGTCGAGGTCGGGAAAGATGTCGTCCCCTGTCACCACGGCGATCTTCAGCCGGCCGAGGCCAAGGCGCTCGGCGACCTCGACCACCTTCTGCGCGGCGGCCGCCGGGTTGGCGCCGCCCGCGTTGGTCACGATCTTGAAACCCTGCTTGCATGCCTGCGGAAGGGTCGCCTCGAGCCAGGGCTCGATGTCCTTGATGTATCCCTCGTTGGGATCCTTCGCTTTCTGCCGCTGAAGCACGGCAAGGGTCAGCTCGGACAGATGATCGAAGCAGAGGTAGTCCAGCTCACCCTTGTCGGCGAGCTCCACAGCAGGCTCGAGAAGGTCGCCCCAGTACGCGCTTCCCGCGCCCAGCCGGATCCTCTTCATACGGGGATCACGCCGTTCCGGCGGTTGTGCGGCAGCACGTCCTTGCGGCAGTAGATCTCGTACCGGCGGATGAGCTCGTCACGCAGCTCGTCACTTGGGATGACAGCTTCAATCGAAAAGTCGGAGGCGACCTCGTAGACGTCGATGTCCTCCTCGTACTCCCGCCGCTTCTGCTCGATGAACGCGGCGCGCTCCTCCTCCGGCAGCTCGTTGATCTTGTTCAGGTAGATCGCGTTGATGGCGCTCTCGGGCCCCATCAGCGCCGGCTTCGCGGTCGCCAGCGCGAGCACTGCGTCCGGACCCATCGGCGAGCCGCTCATCGCCAGATAGCCGCCGCCGTACGCCTTGCGAACCAGGACTGCGATCCGGGGGACGCGGGCCTCAGCGACGGCGAACAGCATCTTCGCGCCGTGACGGATGATGCCCGCTCGCTCGACCTGGCTGCCGACCATGAAGCCCGGGACGTCTTGCAGGAAGAGCAGCGGGATGTTGAACGCGTTGCAGGTCCAGATGAAACGGGCCGCCTTGTCCGACGAGTCCGGAAACAGCACGCCACCCTTCTGGCGTGACTGGTTGGCCACGATGCCAACCGAGCGTCCTCCCAGGCGTGCGTAACCGGTGACCAGCTCGCGAGCCCATAGCTTTTTGACTTCGAGCCAGCTGTCTTCGTCGACCAGCGCTTTGATGAGATCGACCATGTTGAAGGCGACACGTTGGCTGGTGGGCACGATGTCCGCGATGCTCTTGCCCCGCGCTGGGGCTCGCGACTCCTGCATCGGCGGTTTCTCCGACCAGTGGCCGGGAAAGTACGAGAGGTACTGCTTCGCCACGGAAAGCGCCTCCTCCTCGTTGGCGCACAGGAAGTCGCCCAGTCCGCTCACGCGGGCGTGCATCTCAGCGCCGCCCATCTCCTCCATCGTGACCTTCTCGCCGGTCGCCATCTCCGACATGCGCGGCGACCCGATATATGCGGTGGCGTTGCCCTCGACCATGATGCAGACGTCGCAGAGGGCGGGTTGGTAGGCGGTGCCCGCCGGCGACGGGCCGAGCAGCACGCACACCTGCGGCACGACCCCGGAGAGCTGGATCTGGTTGTAGAAGATGTTTCCCCAGGCCTTGCGACCCGCATAGCTGGCGCGCTGCTCGTCGATGCGCGCACCCGCCGAATCGACCAGGTAGACGAGAGCGCTCTTGGTCCGCCCGGCTAGCTCCTGCATCGCGGTCATCTTCTGGAAAGTACGCAGCCCCCACGTGCCGGCCTTGACCGTCATGTCATTGGCGATCACGCAGACCGGGCGGCCGCCGATGTGCCCGACCACGGTGACGACGCCATCCGCGGGGAGCTTGCCGTCCACGTGCCTGGCCAGCAGCCCGTCTTCGAAGGACCAGCCTGGATCCATGATCCGTTCGATCCGGTCGCGGACGAAGAGCTTGCCCTGCTCGCGAAGCTTGGCGTGGTACTTGGGCTCGCCACCGGCCCGCGCGGTTTCGATCCGCCGGCGGAGGTCGCTGTCGGGCGTGGCGCCAGGCTTCGGTGGGACCTCCGGTTCGGGGTCCGCGCTCAATCCGGCACCTCCATACGCAGAAGTGCGGTGCTGAACGACTTGCCGGTGACGTCGTATCGAAGCGTCTTGGTGGCCCCACCGCCAAGTGCGTTGTGCAGAAGCAGGTTGAAGCCGTTGATGTTGGGCATGGGAAAGACGTCGATGTCGCCGCGCACCCAGTCGCCGAAATGTGCCTTGAGCCGCTCCGGAGTCAATGCCTCTTGAAGCTTCTGGAACGCGGCGTCGTCAAGCGCGAGCACGCCAACATTCACGACGTCTCCCTTGTCTCCGGATCGCGCGTAGGCGATGTCCTTTATCTGCACTGGCTGAAACTCCAAACGAACGAACGAACGTTCACTTTGATTTTGATGGAGTCTATCGTAAGCTGCGCGCTCAGAATTCCCGCCCCGCTGATCAGGAGAGTAGCCATCGCCACCCGATCATCCCTACCAGCGATAGCGTCCGGCCCGGCTGAGGCGGCTCATTCCGGCATTCGTGAGGTGGTCAACCTCGCCCTTGTCACGCCGGGCTGCATCCGCCTGGAGGTTGGCGAGCCGAACTTTCCCACGCCTGCTCACATTGTGGAGGCGGCCGTCGAGTTCGCGCGCAAGGGCCAGGTGAAGTACACCGCGACAGCCGGCCTGCTGAGTTTGCGCGAGCGCCTCGTGGCCAAATTGGGCCAGGTCAACGGCATCAAGGCCGGCGTCAACAACATCAACTGTTCGGTGGGCGGGGTCGGCGGCATCGCGGCCGCCATCGCCGCACTGCTGGAGCCGGGCGATGAGGTGCTGGTCCCTGACCCCGCCTGGCCCAACTACCGGCTCATGCTCGCCTGGGCTCACGGAGTGCTCGTTCCCTACGCCTGCTCGCCGGATAACGAGTTTCTCCCGGACCCGCAGGCGATCGAACGCCAGATCACGCCACGCACCAAGATGATCATCGTCAACAGCCCGTGCAACCCGACGGGGGCTGTATTTCCGCGGGACCTGCTGGAGCAGCTGGTGGATGTCGCGGTGCGGAACAACCTGTATTTCCTCTCGGACGAGTGCTACGACGAGGTGATCCTTGACGGGAAGCACCACAGCCCCGCCTCGTTCTGCACAGACGGGCGCGTGATCTCAGCCTTCACATTCTCGAAGACCTATGCCATGACCGGATGGCGTGTGGGGTACGTCGTGGCCAACGAGAAGATCTCCGACAGCATCACCAAGGTCCTGGAATCGAACTCGTCCTGCCTGCCGACGGTGTGCCAGAAAGCCGCAGAAGCTGCGCTCGACGGTCCGAGGGAACCGCTGCGCGAGATGGTCAGAGCGTATCGGGATCG
>DASQAU010000044.1:0-3663 GCA_035635595.1 Candidatus Eiseniibacteriota bacterium | reverse complement strand
GGAACCTGGTCACATGTCGCGGTCAAGGGGACGCTGCAGGTCGCCGTCGAGCCTTTCCAGCGTCTGGCGGCAAAAACCAAGGTCGAAGTTCGGCGCCGGGCCGCGTCTCTCGCGGAGACGCTGGGCCTGGCCGGGACCGAGGTCAGGATCCCCTAGCTCGCCCTCGAAACGCTCTTGACGACCCTGAGGTTCGCTTCGCGCTGGCGAAGGCGGCGCGTCCGCTTCCAGCGCTCCGACATCATGGAACCGCCCCAGAACGCCAGGACGAATATCGCGAGCACTGCCTGGAAGCCGGCGACGGTGAGGAACGCCGCCTCGATGCCGTAGCCCCGGCTCCTCAAGCCGACCGCAAGCAGTCCCGCGCCGAATCCGAGCACGGGACGGATCGCCCACGAGCCCGGGAGCAGGCGCCGATCGGCCAGCAGCAGCGCGGCGACGAACCATGTCGGCCCGCTGTCCAGCTGGAAGACATAGTCCCAGTGAAACCAATAGATCGGTACGAGTGCGCCGAGAAAAAACGAAACGAGGACCACCAGGCTCACGCGACGCGCGTACATGAACCATGCGACGCCGATCGCGACCGCCAGCAAGGAGGTGGCGAAGACAGGGCCAGGCACGTTCCCGACATACAGCCGCATCGGGTCGATCGGTGCAGACGATGGGCTGAAGAAGTGGTACCAGACATTGATCGGGTCGGCGAATTCCCTGCCCGTGACAGGGTTGACGTACGCGTACGGCGCGCCTCGTGTGATCAAGGCCACGCATGCGAAAGCGAACAGACCGGCCTGTGCTCGGATCGCCGGCATGTAGCGTCCTCGCAGCACTTCGAGGATCACCGCGAGGACTGCGATCTCGATCGACGTGGCTAAGGTCGCGCCTACTCCAACGAGGGCAACTCCAAACAGCGCCGCGATCAGCGGGCTCGTAGGCGTGCGTGGAAGGTGCTTGCGCCAAAGCAAATGAGCCACGATCTGCCCAGCTGTTCCGACAACGAGCGCGACCGCAAGCATCTCCAGGGCCGCAACCTTGAAGATGATCAGGCCCGCGATCACGGGCGGCGCCAGCGCGATCCCGGTGATCAGGTCATTCGGCAGCGAGGCCGGTTTGAAGGCGGCGCGATCCAGTGTGGCCGCCACTCGAGCCAGCACGCAGCGATTGTATGCAAACGGGACAGGGGCAGGTCGTCGAGAACCCGGCTTGGGTGATAATCCTCAGGCTCGTGTCGCTTTCCAGCCGACGTTTTGTCGCGACGCTTGTGGCGCTGTGGGTGATCGCGTTCGCGGCGATGAACGCACTCGCCGACGCGCTTCCACCCTCGACCTGGGTCGCGCTAAAGTCGCTGCCTCGTCAGGGTAGGACCGCGATCTTCGCCCTCGCCGTCGATCCCTCAAACAGCCAGCTGCTGATCGCGGGCAATTCCGAAGGATCGCTGCTCAGGAGCACAGACGGAGGCTCGACGTGGACATCTGTGCACACCGGCAAGGCAGCTCTTACGACAGTCATTTTCAGCCCATTCAATTCCGCGTTCGTGCTGGCCGGCACTCGCGGCTCCGGTGGTCTTGTGAGCCACGACCGCGGCGCAACGTGGTCCGCTGGAGCCGGCCTTGAAGGAAGGCAGGTCCGCGTTTTCAGCTTCTCCCTCACCGTGGTCGCGGCGGGAACCGACAAGGGCGTCTTCATCAGCGAGGACGGGAGCTCGTGGCAGCAGTCTGGGCTCACCGACCGAAGCATCGATGCGCTAGCGGTGACCGCCATCCACGAACCGATCCGCATCGTCGCGGGCTCGGACTCACCGCTGTCCGCCGGAACGGTGCCGATGTTTCAGAGCACAGACGGGGGCGCTACCTGGTCGCCTCTCAGCCCAGCGGTGAGCGGCACATACGTCGTCAAGCTGGCCGCGGGCCCTCTGCCTCAAGTTGGTGACACGCGTCCGTTGATCGCCGGCACCAATGCGGGACTTTTCGCGTCCACGAACAACGGTTCCTCATTCGTCGCGCTCAGCGGTGGCAGCGTGCTGCCCTCGACGGACTACACGCAGATTGCCTTCATCACCGATCACCACGATCGTTTCTACGCGGCGAGTGACGGTGGCGGGTCCGGGGCGGGCGGGCTGTGGCGGACCAACGACGGCGGTCAGACGTTTGGCTCGCTCGTGCCACCGATGCGATCGATCACCGCGCTCGCCGTCTCCAACGACGAGTCCCCATTTCTGTACGTGGCCACCTTCCGGCCCTCGGATCACGTCGCCGCCCTCTGGGTCTATCGCGACACCGGAGGGACACCACAGGGCCCCATCGTCACACCGACCCCCGTCGCGAGTGGAGGCCGGACTTCGTCGGGATCCCCGGGGTCCAGCGTCTTCGACATTCTCACGTGGTCGCAGACGCCTTACATCGGGCTCGGACTCGGAGCGCTGCTGGTCGTGGTTCTGGCTGTCGTCGCCAACACGCGCAGCCGCCGCCGTTGACAAGGGGTCCCCGCGAACTCACGGCGTAGCCTCTGAGTTCGTGGGGTAAGACCATTTAGACTCCCACGAGTTGACCACTCCACACCAGCGCCTGCGCGAGCTGGGTTTGAAGCTCCCTTCACCGCCGGCGGCTGCAGCGTCATACGTTCCGACGCGACTGATTCCAATCGGTGACGGTCGCGCGCTGCTTTACGTGGCTGGCCAGGTCTCGGTGGAAGATGGCAAGCGGCTCACCGGTCGCTGTCCCGACGAGGTGACTGTTGATGAGGCGCAGGCGCGCGCGCGGATCTGCGCTCTGAACGTGCTGGCGCAGATCGACGCCGCCGCCGGCCTGGAAAACGTCGAACAGCTTGCGCAGGTGATCGGCTTTGTGCTGTCGGCCGATGGGTTCGGCGACCAACCGAAGGTGATCAACGGCGCCTCCGACCTGCTCGAGGAGGTGCTTGGTGAGGCCGGCCGCCATACGAGGGCGGCCCTTGGCACCAATGCGCTTCCCTTCTCGGTGACGGTCGAGATCGCAGCGGTGGCTGTTGTCCGAACCCGCTGAACCCAAGCCCGCGGTGCGCCGCCCGCGAGTGATCCTGGTCGGCAGCACCCTCTACCTCGCACTGATCTTCGGCGTGATGCTCTGGAGGGGCATCTCGATCGAGCCCGAGTGGGTGGTGCTCGCGCTCCTCGTGATCGCGATCGCCCTCGGCCGAGGCCGGACGTTCATCGCCGACTGGGGCCCGTTTCTCATCCTGTTCTTCGGCTACGAGGCGATGAGAGGCTTCGCCGCGAAGACCGGATTCGCGCCTCACGACCTGTCAGGCATGGAGCGTGCGGTTTTCGGCGGCACCTTGCCGACGCTCACTTTGCAACATGCCTTCTACCGGCCGGAAGCGGTCGGCCTCCAGGACGTCGTTGCGATGTTCTTCTACTTCATGCACTTCCCACTGCCCATCGTGGTCGGCTTTGTTTTCTGGCTGCGCAGCCGGGAGCATTACCGCAGGTTCATCGGCGCATTGCTTTTCATGGCGCTGCTTTCGTTCATCACGTACCTTTTCTGGCCATCTGCGCCTCCCTGGTACCAGTTCAATGAAGGAGTCGTGCCCGATGACGTCGCGGTGCACAAGATCCTGAACGAGACGGTGGACAAGTTCTGGGGAGCCAGCTACGTCGTGACGCCGATCTACAGCCACCTCAATCCAAACCAG
>DASQAU010000043.1:0-6707 GCA_035635595.1 Candidatus Eiseniibacteriota bacterium | reverse complement strand
CCGGCGATGACCTGGGCCGGTACGGGCTCGGTGAGCGCGCGAACACCCGGCACCCGCACGATCTGGCCGACCATCCGGGACGAGAGGCCGAGGAGCATCAGCGGCGGCGCGACGAAACCGAGCAGGACGTGCTGGACCATGTGGACGCTGTCCAGGTAGTGGTCGCTGATCGTGTCGAGCGGCGTCTCGAGGGCGAACCACAGGGTGACGAGCCCCAGGCCGAAATAAAGCGAATGTTTCCTCCGCGCGTCTGAGACTCTGCCGGCTAGCCAGGCGTGACCGAGGAATAGGGCAATGAGTCCCGCGTAAACGGAGACGTCGAATGGCCACTCGTTCACGTGCTCACCGTATCTGCATGGAGCCGCGGAAGCGCGATCAGGAAGATCAGCAGCACCATGGCATGGGCGGCCGTGCACCAGATGCACACAGCGCCCAGCTTCACGATCTCGATATAGACCAGGACCAGCACGGTCAAAAGACCGATCGACGACCACGCAAGCAGAGCCCGGCGCCGGCGAAGCAGGGCCAGCGCGGCGCTGACCAAGAACCAGGCGATCCCGGCGGCCGACGTCGGCAGGCCTGAGTCACCGATCACCGCGTAGCGGCTCGAGAGCACCTGCTCGCAGTTGACCACCGCGTTCGCGGGGCAGGCCAGTGGGATCGTCGAGTAGTGCACGACCGTCAGGTAGATCGAGATGGCGAGGCCAGCCACGCTGGCGACAACCGCCAGCTTCTGCCAAGTCACTATCCCAGCGTCTTCTCGATCGCCTGGATCGCGGCCGACGAGCACACCGGCGCGGGTTGGTCGGCGGTCAGCTTGCAGATCGCCGCCGTGATCAGGTTGGCGGATCCGAGGATCGCTTTGGCCTGCTGCGAGTCAGGCTGCTGCAGCGCGTCGGCGACAGCCTGCCAGCTCATCCCGCTCACGACGTCCGGCAGGTACATGGCGCCGGAGAACGCGTAGCGGTTGCCGAAGTCGACGAATGGGATCGATCCCGACGTGTCGTACTGCTTCACGAGCGCCTGCTGCGCCGCCGTCGGCGTCTCCAGCGGATTCTGGTCGCGGTCGGTGGTCTCCACTGAGACGAATTCGATGTACTGGCTGGTGTAGGTCGCGCCGTGGAAAGTGAAGGTTGGCGTGTTCGGATAGACGTCGGTCGAGGACGAGGTGGTGGTCTTGAGACCTGAGAACGTGCCGAAGCGCGACAGGGCGATGATCATCGGCCACCTCTCCGCCGCGCAGTAGGGGCAGTACTCGGCGCCGAGGTAGAACACCTCCGGATGACCGTTTGGGCCGGTCAGCAGCGTCCCCGACACCGGTTTGATCACGTTGTTGGCTGTTCCCTTCCCAACCGCGTCCAGCTCGGAGGCGGAAATGGTCGTGATGGCCGTCACCACTCGCTGGGTGGCGTCGACGTTCAGCGGCGAGGGAGGCACGGGCGTCGTGTACCAGCGGATCAGAAGAAAAGCGCCCACCAGCAGTGCGATGCCCGCCACCACCGCCAGCGGAAGGACCCACACCGGGGTGCGAGAGACGGGCTTTCGCATCGGCCTTGCGCGTTTGGCGGGCGGCCGGCTCATCCAGCCTCTCTCGTGATGGGCTGGGCGAGAATCCAGAGGCTGGTCATCGTGTACATGACCATGAGCAGAAGCATGGGGTACTGGCTCAGCAGCGCGCGCTGGGCGGTTCGGAAACGCTCGCCTGCCCTGAGGTGCGCGAGATACACCGCGATGACGTGGCCGATGACGATCAGCACGACCTGCGCGTACCACACCGTCGATGCCTGCGCCAATGCAAAGCTGGGCTTGAACCCGGCCAGCGCCGGCCACAGGTGCCAGCCCCTGGCAAGCGGGTCGTTGAGCAGCGGTATCAATGCTTGCGACTGGACGAACACATAGCTGTAGTTGTGGGCTGCGTTGTAGACCAGGGCGATGGGAACAAGCGTCAGCGCGAAAGCGGAGATCGTCGCTGTGAGGTCGACCTTGCGCCTGCCGAGGTAGATGACCAGCTCCATGAACGTCACGAAGACGAGCAGGAACGCGATCGAGAGCAGGATCAGGCCGAGCGTGCGGACGAAGAAGAAACCTAAGCCGCCCAGCGGAAGCCAGATCGGCTCCAGGTCGACGGTGAAGCCCTGCCACGCGGGCGTCACGATGATGCCGTCAAAGGCGAGGGTGGAGAGCATCAGGATCACGAAGGCAACTCGATCCCAGCCTGTGGCTGACGGCTTGAGCAATCCAACCCCCCAGGGCCTGAGGTAGACCATGCCGATTCGCCCCGCCCCGTCGCGCTCAGCCTCGACCGGGCCGAAGCGGCCGACAATGCCGAAGAGGACGGTGAAGCCCTCGCAGTGCTCCAGCCACTCGTCGCGACCGAACAGGAACATTCCGGCCAGGGTCACGAGCGAGTACACGACTGCGACCAGCGCAACGAGCCAGGGCCGGTTGGCCATTCCGGATGTGAGCTCCAGGCAGGCGAACGCGAAGTAGGCCGCAGTCGCCGGCCACACGCCAACCGACGCCGGCAGCTTCCAGACGGGTCCTATGGAAACGGTCCTGGTCGCCGCGTCGTAAATCGCCGACCAGGGGTTGACGAGGTACCAGAGGTTGCCGACGAGGCCGGACACGATCACGAGCCCCGCCCAGAAATAAATCCACACCAGGTACTCCGCCGGGTTGAGCACCGGGTTGGTCGAACCGAACAGGCCTGTGATCCCGATCGCCAGGAGGCCTGCCACACCGATCGCGCCGCCGATGATTCGGGGCCAGGCCGAGCGCGCGATCGAAACCAGCCAGGGCAATTTGCGACGCGGGTACTCAATTGCTTTCACGCCCACCTGGTCGCCTGCAAAAAGGACGACGAGCACGAACGAGATGACCACCACCCCCGCCGCCGCATATAGGTAGATCGCGAGGGAGATCGGCAGGTCATAGCGCTGGCCGAAGCCGTGAAGAAGGATGCCGGCCGCTGGGGTCATGGGGAAACGACCAGCGTGCCGAGCCCCTTGCTCGTGGCCTCCCACTCGATGTCGCAGGTGCAGGTCTTGTCGGCTTTGAATGTTTGGCTCACGGTTTGGCCGGCCTTCGCCTCGAAGGCGATGTCGTAGAGATGCAGGTGCACCTCGCCGTCGGTGTCGCTCTTCAGGTTGATCGTCACCGTGTCGTTTTGGTGGGCGTTGAGGGTGCTGGGTGACATTTCTGTGGCGCTGGTGACGGTGACGTCGAACGTCACGTTGTGGCCGCCGCCGCCGCGGTTCGCCAGGATCACGATGCCTCCGACGACGACGAACAGGAGCAGGACTCCGGCAGCCACGCCGATACGTGTGCGACTCATTGTTGCCCTCCTTATATTTGTGTGCGCGCGCGTGCGCGCGTGCGATCAGCTCGTGCTGAAGCGCAACAAGGAGGGTGGCCCGCGCTTGGCGAGCGAAGCGCCCGTCACCGGCCTGAGCACGAGGCTGCGGTCGACCTGGCCGAAGACGGTGACGGTGATCGCGCCGGGGGCAAACGGCTGTGGAACCGAGGCCCATGCGATGCGGATCTGGGCGACGGCCGACTCAAACCGGGCCAGCAGCCAGCGCAGGCCCGCCGCGGCGACCACCGCCACCGGAAGCTGCCCCAGTGTTCCCCAGAGCACGAGCTGAGCCACCGAGACGCCCGGCGCTGTGGCCACGAGCGCCTCGCCCACCTCCTGAGCCGCGAAGAACAGGAGCTGGATCGTGAAGAGCGCGGCGACGAGTCGCAGGTAGTGCGGGGCGGAACCCGGCCGGATCGGCCGTCCGCCGAGGATTCGCGCCAGGCCGACAACGAACAGGCCCGCCAGGACTAATCCGGCGGCCAGCCCGAGGCTCGTCCGAACAGTGCTGGGGAAGTAAGCGTGGACGCCGGAGCTCTGGACCTGCTGGGCGGCGGCGCCAAGCCGCACCTGGTACGCGAGGAGGTGGCCGGCCTGCGCCGCGAGCACCCCGATTCCGACCATGATCCACGCACGCCTGATCGCCACGGTTCTCGATGATAGGGCCGACAGCGAAAGTCGCGGTTAGTGGATTGAGCGCTTGCCCGAAGCCTGCAGTGCAAGCGCGAGAGACCCGAGCAGCTCCGCGCGTTCCACAAAGGTCGCGGCCACGACCTCGACCCGCTCGGCTGCCGCGAACACCGCATGCCGGCGGATCGCCTCACGGATCGGCTGCAGCAACAGCTCACCGGCCCGGCTCAGGAGGCCTCCGACGATCACGCGCTCGGGATTGATGAGATTGCACAGGCCGGCGACAGCGACGCCGATCTCCCGGCCGGCGTCGGAGATCGCGCGCCGGCAGCGAACGTCGCCGCCCGCCGCGAGCTCGATGACCTGTCCCAGGGTGAGCGTCTCGGGGTGCCCGCTGGACACCAGGCCCACTATCGCCGGGCCCGACGCCACAGTTTCAAGGCAGCCCCGATTGCCGCAGTAGCACAGCGCCCCGCTTTCGTCGAGCGTCGTGTGCCCGATCTCGCCCGCGGTCCCGGACGCCCCCCGGAGGAGGCGTCCGTCGACAACGAGGCCGGCCCCGATGCCGGTGGAAGCCTTGATGTAAGCGAAGTTCGAGCACTCGCGACCGGCGCCCCAGGTCATCTCTGCGAGGGCGCCGAGGTTTGCATCGTTCTCGATCTCGACCGGCATTCCCAGTCGCTGCTGCATCTCGCTTTCGATGCGAAGGCCCGTCCAGCCCGGGAGGATGCTGGCCGAGCCGGCCGTGCCTCGCCCGCGGTCGACCGGTCCAGGAATGCCCATTCCGGCCGCGATCACCGACTTCCGCTCCACCCGACCTTCGTTCAGCACCTCGTCCACCATGCGCGCGGCCGTGTCCATGGCCGTCCGGGAGTCGTGGCTGACGTCGAGATCGCAGCGCCGCTCCGCCAGAACGTTATGAGCGACGTCGGCGACAGCAACCTGCACGTGGCTGTGCCCGAAGTCGATGCCCACCACCGCCAGCGACGAGTCCCGCAGCATGAGCTGGACCGCCGGTCGCCCGCTTCGAAGGTCAGGCACTGTCGTCTCGACCTCGTGCACGAGACCGGAATTCTTGAGCTCCGAAACCAGCGTGTGTACGGTGGTGCGCGACAGGCCGGTCACCCGCGCGATGTCGGCCTGGCTGATGCGCCCACGCTCGCGCAGCACTCCGAGGACGCGTTCCCGGTTGCGCCCTCGCAGCCAGCCCAGCGACCCCTCTCCATTCTTCGACATGCAGCATCGGGAATCATCGCTGCCCCGGCCGGTTTGTCAAGAGCCGGAACATATTGTGGGGGCCAAACGATCGCACTCTTGACAAACTTGTGTGGGTAAGCAATGCTCTCCGTGGCCGGGGCTGTGGCCGAGGCTGCTGAGTAGGGACCTGTTCGCCGGCGCACTCTCGCCCCAAGCCGCACCTGGCTTGGGAAGAAGGCAGCAGGAATTCGTATGAGAGGTAAGTGCGCATGAAGCTAGTCAAGCTCGTGCCCGCCTTCATGATCTTGGGGCTGGCCCTCATGGCATGCGGCGGGAGCAGTGGCGGAGGGACCGCCGGCAAGAAGATCGCTCTTCTCCTCCCGGAAGCCCAGACCGCGCGTTACGACACGAAGGACATGCCTTATTTCAAGGCCAAGCTGCTTTCGCTGTGCTCGAACTGCGAGCTGATCTACAGCAACGCCAAGCAGGACGCACCGACGCAGCAGACACAGGCGGAAGCCGCCATCACCAACGGCGCCAACGTCATCGTGCTGGACCCGGTCGACGGCGCGGCCGCGGCGGCCATCGTCGCGAAGGCGAAAGCCGCGAAGATCCCCGTCATCTCCTATGACAGGCTGATCCTCAACACAGCCGACCTCGACTACTACCTGTCGTTCGACAACGCGGCCGTCGGCGCGCTCCAGGGCAACGCCCTGCTGACCGCCCTCGGCGGCAAGACGAACCCGCAGATCGTTCAGATCAACGGCGACCCGGCCGACAACAACGCCAAGCTCTTCAAGCAGGGAGCGCACAGCGTGCTGGACGGCAAGGTCAAGTACGGCAAGGAATACGACACACCGGGATGGCTGCCGGCAAACGCACAGACCGAGATGCAGGGCGCGCTGACGGCCCTCGCCAACAAGGTCGACGGCGTCCTGGCCGCCAACGACGGCACCGCCGGCGGCGCCATCGCAGCGATGAAGGCGGCCGGCCTGAACCCGCTGCCTCCGATCACGGGACAGGATGCCGAGCTGGCTGCGATCCAGCGCATCCTCGCAGGCGAGCAGACGATGACCGTCTACAAGGCGATCAAGGCCGAGGCCGAGGCCGCCGCAGAGCTGGCCTACGACCTGGCCTTCGGCGTGGCAGTGCCCGCGTCGATGACCAACGGCAAGACCGTGAACAACGGGAAGGCGGACATCAAGTCGGTCCTGCTCACCCCCGTCGCGGTCAACAAGACGAACGTCCAGGCGACCGTCGTCGCGGATGGCTTCTGGACCAAGGCTGACATCTGCACCGCGCAGTACGCAGCAGCCTGCACCGCAGCAGGAATCTCTTAGCGCTACAGTCCTTTTGTGACTGAAACCGGCGGGTGGCCCGAGGGCCACCCGCCACCCGTATCCGAAGCACGCCAGCCGCTATTACAGTTGCGCGGCATCAGCAAGCGGTTCGGAGCGGTCCAGGCCCTCTCCGACGTCGACTTCGAGGTCTATCCCGAGGAGGTGGTCGCCCTGGTCGGCGACAA
>DASQAU010000042.1:0-13074 GCA_035635595.1 Candidatus Eiseniibacteriota bacterium | reverse complement strand
GGTGAGCTGAAGCATTCAGGCGCCGACGTGATCACGACAGGCAACCACGTTTTCGCGCAGAAGGACTTCGTGGCGGAGCTGCCCGGCCTCGAGCGCGTGGTGCGACCGGCCAACTACCCTCCTGCCGCCCCGGGCAAGGGTTCATGCGTGGTCGACGCCGGCGGCCATCGTGCGCTCGTGATGAACCTCATGGGGCGGGTCTTCCTGGACGCCCTGGACGACCCGTTCCGGACGGCGGATGCCATCCTGGCGGCGAACCCGGGAATCAAGATCGTCTTCTGCGATATGCACGCGGAGGCGACCTCCGAGAAGACGGCGATGGGCTGGTTCCTGGATGGGCGCGCCAGCGCCGTGGTCGGCACGCACACCCACATCCCGACGGCCGACGCCCGGGTGCTCCCGAAAGGCACCGCATACGTCACAGACGTCGGCATGGTGGGGCCCCGGGACGGCTGCATCGGCATGGACAAGGACGTGGTCCTGCAGCGCTTCCTGACGGGCGTCCCGAACCGGTTTCAGGTGGCGTCAGGACCCGTGACATTCAATTCGGTACTGGTTACCATTAACAGTTCCACAGGCCGGGCTACATCGATCCAGCGAGTCGACCGCGAACATATTTGAAGGGGTTCCAGCAATGACCACCGAGCGCGCTCCAGTTGAGGTGCTGAAGGTTTCGGCCACCTCCAAGCCGGTCGCCGTCGCTGGAGCGATTGCCGGGGTGATTCGCAGCAAGGGCCGCGTGGAGGTCCAGGCCATCGGGGCCGGCGCCATCAACCAGGCGGTCAAGGCGATTGCCATCTCGCGTGGGTACGTCGCGCCCGGCGGGCTTGACCTGGTCTGCATCCCGGCATTCATCGACATCTCTATCGATGGCGAGGAACGCACCGGAATCCGTTTGCTCGTGGAGAGCCGATAACGACACCCCCGCGGGACCTGGCACATGCTCCCTCTCCCCTGTGGGGAGAGGGAAGTGGGGAGAGGGGGGACACCAGATCGCGGTCGTTCAACATCTGGACGATCGGCTGCCAGATGAACGCCGCCGACTCGGAAAGCCTCGCCCGCAGGTTGCTCGCCGCCGGCTACGTCGAGGACTCGCTCGAACGCGCAGACGTCGCCATCCTCAACACATGCGTCGTTCGCCAGGCCTCGGAAGACCGCGTGTACTCAAGGCTGCACGAGCTCAAAGCCTGGAAGACGCCTGAGCGCACGATCGCGGTCACGGGCTGCATCGTCGCCAAAGAGGGCGAAGTGCTCCGGAAGAAGTTTCCGCAGCTCGATGCGGTGGTGCCGATCGGCGACTACGAGCCGTTCCTGGCCGATCTCGAGGCCCGCTACGACTACTCACAGGGCGAGGCACTGCCTCAGGCCGGGAGGACAGGCATCAGCCACTACGTCCGCGTCATCCAGGGCTGCGACCACAACTGCACGTTCTGCATCGTGCCGAAGGTGCGCGGTCGCGAGGTCCACATCCCGATCCATCAGGTCGTCGACGAATGCAGGCTCGCGGTCGCGGATGGCGCCAGAGAGGTCGTGCTGCTGGGCCAGAACGTGGACGACTACCGCGACCCCTCCGGCGGCGGCGGGCTCGCGACGCTTGTCCGCGAAGTCGAGAAGATTCCCGGACTGAAACGTCTGCGGTTTCTCACCTCTCATCCACAGGACCTGGAGCCGGAGCTGCTTGAGGCGATGGCGTCGAGCGACGTCGTATGCCGCGAGCTGCAGCTGCCGGTGCAGTCAGGCGATGACAACGTCCTCAAGCGAATGGCGCGCGGGTACCAGATGAGGCACTACCGCGCAATCATCGAAAAGGCCCGCGCGTTGATGCCGGACCTCGGCCTGGTTACCGACGTCATCGTTGGTTTTCCCGGCGAGTCAGAGGCCGCGTTCATGAACACGCGCGCGCTGCTCGAGGAGATGGAGTTCGACGTCGTCCACTTGGCGATGTACTCGCCGCGACCTGGCACTTTTGCCGCGAACAAGATGGCGGACGACGTGCCGCAGCACGAAAAGCTGCGCCGTCTCAACGACCTGCTGTCCCTGCAGAGGGCCATCGCGACGAAGAAGACGGCGCGGTGGATCGGGCGTGACGTCGAGGTCCTGATCGAAGGCAGGGACGAGCTGCAGCGGCCTTATGGACGGATCCGGCAGGGCAAGCGAGCCATCGTACTCAGGGGTGGGGACATCGGGCCTGGTCAGCTGCTGAACGTTCGCGTGCTGCAGGCAACAGCTGGACAATTGCTGGGACTTCCTGCCGCGTGAGTCAGGTTGCTCTGACCCCGGTCATGCGGCAGTACCGGGAAGCTAAGGAGCAGCACCCCGACGGAATCCTCCTCTTCAGGCTCGGAGACTTCTACGAGATCTTCTTCGAGGACGCGGAGGTCGCCGCCCCCGTCATGGGCGTGACCCTCACGTCGAGGCCGCTCGGCAAGAGCGGGCGCGCACCTATGTGCGGAGTGCCGCACCACGCCTGGCAGGCATACGTGGGCAAGCTGCTTCGGGCCGGGCACAAGGTCGTGATATGCGACCAGGTTGAACAAGCCGTCAAGAACAAGGTCGTACGTCGCGATGTCACGCGCGTCCTGACACCCGGCACTGTGGTCGAAGACGCATACCTCGACCCGTCACACGCCAACTACCTCGTTGCGGCGTGGACGCGCGGCGGTGAGGCCGGCCTGGCGGCGTGTGAGGTCTCCACGGGCGAGCTGCTTCTGTGCCAGCTGCCTCGCGACCGCTTGGATGCAGAGCTCCTACGGCTCGCACCAGCCGAGCTGTTGATGCCTCCGGAGGTTGAGGAGTATCGCTTCGACCCCGCGCGAGGACAGCAACGTCTTCGGGATCTGCTCGGCATCGCGTTTCCAGCGTCGGTCGGCGCGGCCGGCGCCCCGCTGGCGGTGGGCGCAGCGGGCGTGGTGCTCGACTACTTGAAGCAGAACCAGTCCCGGATCACTCCCGGGTCATTCACGGTCCGCACGTACTCGCCGGACTCGACGATGGCGCTCGACGCGGCGACGGTGCGGAATCTCGAGGTGCCTGCCCTCGTCGAGCTGGTCGATCGTACCCTGACGCCGATCGGAGCGAGGCGACTGCGCGCGTGGATCGGCACGCCGATGCGCGACGCGGAGTCGATCGAGCTGCGGCTTGGCGCCGTGGCCGAGCTTGCCGAGTCGGCCCGCTTACGCGAGGCGCTGGTCCGTGGGCTGAAGCCGGTGGGGGACCTCGAGCGCCTCGCCTCGCGCTCGGCCCAGGGTCACGCGACCGCGCGAGAGCTGGTGGCGCTTCGCCGCTCGCTCGAGGCCATCCCAGCCCTGCAAGAGACGCTCGCCGCATGCGAGGCCCTCGCCACGCGCGAGCTGACCGGCCAGATCAGCGCAGCGCCCGAGCTGGTCGAGAGGCTCTCCCGCGCCCTGGTCGACGACCCACCGGCTGTCTCACGCGAGGGAGGCGCCATTCGGGCCGGCTTCGACGCGGAGCTCGACGGCATCGCCGAAGCCTCACGCAGCGCGCGTGAATGGATCGGATCCCTTGAAGCAGCCGAGCGGCGGCGGTCTGGAATCAAGTCGTTGAAGGTCGGCTTCAACAAGGTCTTCGGTTACTACATCGAGATCAGCAACGCGAACACCGTGCCAGTGCCGGACGACTACGTTCGCAAGCAAACGCTGACCGGCGCGGAACGCTACCTGACGCCTGAGCTGAAGGAGAAGGAGGCGGTCGTGCTCACGGCGCAGGAGCGGATCGCCGCGCGCGAGCTCGAGATCCTGCGCGACCTGGGCGAGGCGGTGGCCGAGTCAGCTGCGATCGTGCGCTCGAGCGCTCAGGCGATCGGCATGATCGACGCCCTGCTCAGCCTCGCCGTGACCGCCGCCGATCATGGGTGGAACCGCCCCGAGGTAAACGCCGGCACGCGGCTCAGCATCAAAGGCGGACGGCACCCGCTCGTCGAGCGAAGCCTGCCAGCCGGCGTCTTTGTGGCCAACGACCTGGAGCTGGATCCCGACCACGACCAGATCGTCATCCTCACGGGTCCCAACATGGCCGGCAAGTCGACCTACCTCCGACAGGCCGCAGTCATCGTTCTGCTCGCGCAGTGCGGGAGCTTTGTGCCGGCAGAGAGCGCGGTGGTCGGGCTCGCCGACCGCATCTTCACCCGAGTCGGCGCGCACGATGACATCACCGCCGGAATGTCGACCTTCATGGTGGAGATGACCGAGACAGCGAACATCCTCAACCATGCGTCGCGATCCTCACTCGTCATCCTCGACGAGGTGGGGAGGGGGACCTCGACCTACGACGGCGTCTCGATTGCGCAAGCGGTGGTCGAGCACCTGCACGACTCGCCGAAGCTTGGCTGCCGCACGTTGTTCGCGACGCACTATCACGAGCTCACGGCGCTCGCCGAGAGGCTCACTCGAGTGGTCAATCAGCGGGTCGAGGTGCTCGAGGATGGTGAGACCGTCCGCTTCCTGCATCGAGTCGTTCCCGGCGGTGCGGACCGGTCTTATGGAATCCATGTCGCGGCGCTGGCCGGACTTCCGTCGGGAGTCATCGCAAGGGCCCGCCAGGTGCTCGCGGAGCTGGAGCGCCAGCGCCCGCTCGAACCGCCCGAGCTGCAGCTCGGCCTGCCGATCGAGCTGGCCCCCGACCCGCTTCGAAAAGAGCTCGAAGACATCGAGCCGGACTCGCTCAGCCCGCTGGAGGCGCTGCAGAAGCTCTATCAACTTCGGGCGAAGCTGTCCCCATGAGCCAGTCGATCCACCTGCTGGCGCCGGAGATCGCGGATGCCATCGCCGCCGGCGAGGTGATCGAGCGTCCAGCGTCCGTGGTGAAAGAGCTGGTCGAGAACGCCCTCGACGCGGAGGCGCGGCGCGTCAACATCGACGTCCGCGGCTCAGGCAAGACGTCGATCCGCGTCAGCGACGACGGCGCCGGCATCGCGGCCGACGAGCTCGCGCTTGCGTTTGTCCGGCACGCCACCAGCAAGGTGGCAAAGCTCTCAGACCTAAACGGCATCCTCAGCTTCGGGTTCCGGGGCGAAGCGCTGGCCAGCATCGCGGCCGTGTCCGACGTCGAGTGCGGCAGCGGCGGGGCGACGATCAGGGTCCGGGCCGGGGAGCTGATCGAGTCTGGATCGGGCCCGCTGCTGCCGGGCGTAACCGTCGAGGTCCGCGACCTCTTCGCAAACGTTCCGGCGCGGCTGAAGTTCCTCAAGAGCGACGCCACCGAGGTCGCGGCGATCAAAGACGTCGTCAGCGCATTCGCGCTGCTCCATCCGCACGTTCGGTTTCACCTCACCATCGATTCCCGCGCGGCTGTGAGCACGAACGGTGACGGCGACCGCCGCCGCGCGATCTCCGCAGTGTTCGGCGCAGCCGTGGCGGCCGAGGTCCTCGAGCTCGTCGGCATGCCGCTTGTCGCCGGCGCGGTCAGCCAGCCTCGCCTCAGCCGTGGCAGCCGGGACGGCATAGTGCTCGCGGTCAACGGGCGCCCGATCAACGCGCGCGCGCTTGTCTATGCGCTAGAGGAGTGCTACCAGGGGCGTCTGGAGCGAGGGCGACACCCGGTCGCCGTGATCGACATCGGGATCGATCCCGAGCTCGTGGACGTCAACGTCCACCCGGCGAAGAAGGAGGTGCGCTTTCGGGACGAAGGCGCCGTGTTCGGGGCCCTGCAGCGTGCAGTCCGCGCGGCACTCGATGGAAGCGAGCCATTCCGCTACCGGCCTGTCGAGTCTGCGCCTCCGCTCGTCACAGGCCCAGCCACGCCCCAGCTCACGATTCATCAGGCAGCAAGCGCGCTGCTGACCGCCGAGCCGGCTCTGTCTCAGAACGTCGGGGCGGCGGTGCTGCGCCCGATCGGGCAGGTCGGTCCGGGCTACCTGGTGGCGGAAGGCCCGCACGGCCTGGTGCTGGTGGACCAGCACGCCGCGCACGAGCGTGTCCTGTACAACCGGCTGCTGGAGCGACTTAGGTCTGGCCGGGGCATGAGCCAGCCCCTCCTCATCCCGCAGGCGGTGGACGTAGAGCCGGCTCTGATCGCCGCTGCCGCCGATCATCGAGCCGACCTGGCCAACCTTGGGCTGGAGTACGAAGAGTTCGGGCCGCGGAGCCTGCGGATCACCGCGGTGCCGGTCGAGATGCCGGCGGGCCGTGCGACCGCCGCGGTGCAGGAGACTCTCGCGGCGCTGGCCGAGAACCGGGGCGACGGCGCCCTCGAAAAGGCTGCAGCTGCGCTCGCCTGCCATTCCGCCGTGCGCTTTGGTGACGTGCTGGACGTCGCCGAGCAGCGACGCCTGCTCGCGGACCTCGAGTCAACCGAAGAATCGGTCACCTGCCCGCACGGCCGCCCGACACGACTGCTTGTCGAGTGGCAGGAGCTCACGCGGCATTTCAGGCGCAACTACTGATTCCAGTCATCGTGGGACCGACCGGCATCGGCAAGTCCGAGCTTGCCTTCAGGCTGGCGCTCGAATTGAACGCCGAGGTCGTGGTCGCGGACTCGAAGCAGGTCTACCAGCGATTGGACATTGCCACCAACAAGCCGAGCGCGGAGCAGAGGCGAGCGGTGCGGTATCACATGGTCGACTTCGTCGACCCCGCGGAAAGCTTCAACGCTGCGCAATACCTTCACGGTGCCAACGACGCACTCGCGGACATCAAGATGCGTGGTCGCATTCCGGTCATCGAGGGCGGCACCATGCTCTACGTCGACGCGTTGTGCGACGGCTTCAGCCTCACCGGCGTACCACCGGATCCCGAGCTGAGAGCTGAGCTTGAACTGCTTGACCCAACGGCGCTGCGAGAGCGGCTCCTTGCCCTGGACGGCGATCCCGGAGTCGACCTCCAGAACCCGGTGCGTGTCATCCGTGCCATCGAGGTGCTGCAGGTTGCAGGCCCGCCGCTGCGCGGGCTGCGTACACGAAAGCCTCCGCAATGGAAGGCGCTGCGCATTGGCCTCACCGCGCCCTTAGAGGTGATCGATCGAAGGTTGGGAGAGCGAAGCCGCAAGCAGGTCGAGCGAGGGCTGGTGGCCGAGACGCAATCGGCTCTCGATGCGGGCGTTCCTGAAACCGCGCCGGTCCTGACAGGGATCGGATACGCCGAGGCGCTGGCCAACATCCGTGGTGATGTGACGCTCGACGAGCTGCCGCAGCTGATGGCTCGCAACAACCGGCGTTACGCGCGCCGGCAGCTGCGATGGTGGCGCCGCGACCCTCGAGTCACGTGGTTCGAGATCGAGCCCGATCCCCTGCCCGCTATCCTCAAACACGTGCGGTCAAAGGCTTGAGCAAGACGGTGCATCCTGGCGCGAGCCGGCTGGGAAAGATCCCGCCTTATCTCTTTGCGGAGATCGATCGCAAGGTCCAGGAAAAGCGAAGGGCCGGCGTGGATGTGATCTCGCTCGGCATCGGTGATCCCGACCTGCCCACGCCACAGCGGATCGTCAACGTCCTGCAGGAGGCGGCCGGGGACCCCGCCAACCACCGCTATCCGTCGTACTTCGGGCTGGCCGAGCTGCGACAGGCCATCGCCGGGTGGTACCGCGAACGCTCCGGCGTGGAGCTCGACCCGAGCACCGAGATCCTGCCAACCCTGGGGTCCAAGGACGGAATCGCACACGTTCCACTCGCACTGGTCGACCCGGGCGATGTAGTGCTCGCGCCCGATCCGGGCTACACCGTTTACGTGACCGGTGCGCTGATGGCGGGAGCGGAACCGTACGTCATGCCGCTGACGGCCGCCAACCAATGGCTGCCCGACCTCGACGCGATCCCGCACGACGTGGCCGATCGCGCAACTCTGATGTGGCTGAACTACCCCAACAACCCGACAGCTGCGGTCGCCGACCGCGACTTCCTCGAGCGCGCCGTGGCGTTTTGCCAACGACACGACATCATCCTTTGCCACGACGCGCCCTACTCGGAGATCGCGTTCGACGGCTACCGGCCGCTCACACTGTTCGAGATCCCTGGGGCGAAGGAGATAGGGCTCGAATTTCACTCGCTCTCGAAGACCTACAACATGACCGGGTGGCGCATCGGCTGGGTCTGCGGCCGCGCGGATCTCGTGGCCTTGATCGGCCAGCTGAAAACGAACATCGACTCCGGCATCTTCCAGGCCGTACAGTGGGCGGCGATCGAGGCGCTGAAGGGGGGAGAGCAGGAGACGCGCGCTGCCTGTGACGTCTATGCGAAGCGTCACCGGTTGGTCGCCGACACGCTCAACGACCTTGGCTGGAACATCGAGCCTCCACGCGCGACCTTCTATGTGTGGGCTCCGGTGCCGCAAGGGTATGACTCGATTGGATTTGCGAGTCACGTGCTCGACGAGGTGGGCGTGAACATCACGCCGGGTGTCGGTTTCGGTTCGCACGGAGAGGGCTACTTCAGGCTCTCCGTCACCGCGCCGGATGCACGTCTCGAAGAGGCGATGGCACGGTTTAGAAAGTTGAGGAAGCTCGACCTCTGATCACGATCAGGGCCCCTCGAGAACGGGCGTATCTCATCGGTGTCTTGCTCCCAGGCTCGACTGAAGAGCTCGTGCGGGAGCAGATGATCGAGCTGACCGACCTCGCGCGTACCGCCGGCGCTGACGTCGTCGGTTCGGACGTGCAGCGGCGCAGCCAGATCGACGCCCGGCACTTCATCGGCATGGGCAAGGTCGAGGAGCTGCGCGAGATGAGGCTCGAGGGCGGCTTTGACGTGATCATGTGCAACGAGGATCTCAGCCCTCGCCAGCAGCGAAACCTCGAGCTGGAGCTGAAGACCAGGGTGCTCGACCGCACCGAGGTGATCCTCGAGATCTTTGCGCAGCACGCACGCACTCACGAGGGGCGCCTCCAGGTCGAAGCGGCACGGCTGCATCACCTGTTGCCGCGATTGATTGGCGCGTACGCCTACGACCGTCAGGTCGGCGGGCGGCGCGGTGGCGTCGGAGCCCGCGGTGGTTTCGGCGAGCAGCAGATCGAGGTGGAGAGGCGGCGGATCCGTCGCCGGATGCGCGATCTCGAGCGCGAGATCGAGCAGGTCCGCACCCAGCGCCATCAGCAACGCACAGGGCGCCGCCGCGCGGCCCTGGAAACCGCCGCAATCGTTGGATATACCAACGCGGGTAAGTCGACCCTGCTCAACGCGCTCACCGGCGCCGGCGTGCGCGCCGAGAAGAAGCTCTTCGCCACCCTCGATCCGACCACGCGGAAGCTGGAGCTGCCGGCGGGACGCGAGCTCCTCGTGACCGATACCGTCGGCTTCATACAGAAACTGCCGACCGACCTGATCGCCGCATTCCGAGCGACTCTCGAAGAGGTCACCGAGGCGGACCTGATCCTCCAGGTGCTCGACATCAGCTCACCCTCGTTCGAGGAGCAGGCGGAAACGGTGGACAAGATCCTTCGCGACCTCGACGCGGCCGACAAACCGCGAGTGGTCGCGTTGAACAAGGTGGATCTGCTTGGAACCGCCGCGCGGCGGCGGGCGATCGGCTCGCTGTCGAGCCGCTACCCGGGCGCCGTGGCGATCTCGGCGATCGGTCGCGCCGGGTTCGACGAGCTGCTGGGCGCACTCGACCAGGCCAGTCGCGGCGACACGGTCAGCCTGGAGATACTCGTGCCGTACGGCAGCGAGGGCGTGCTCGCCGCCCTACGCAAGATCGGCGGCGTTGAGCGGACCGAATACGTCGAAGGCGGGACGAAAGCCTGGGGCTGGGCGCCCAGGCACGCGGCCGGCCGTTTTCAGGAGTTCGTTTCTAACGGAACATCCTGATCACACCGCGGACGACTCCGACCAGGCTCACGTTGGTGGTCACTATCGGTTCGTAAGCCGGATTCTCCGCGATGAGCTTGACGTGTCCGTTGCCGCGCTCGAATCGCTTAACGGTCGCGTCACCGTCGACCAGCGCGACGACGATGGCCCCGTTGGAGGCCTCCTGCTGAGGGCGGACCAGGACCAGGTCGCCGTCCAGGATGCCGGCGTTGATCATGCTGTCGCCTCGCACGTGCAGCAGGAAGTTGCCTTCCTGTGCCATGTCGGGGGAAAGCAGCACGTGGTCTTCGATGTTTTGCTCGGCCAGAATGGGGGCGCCGGCGGCGACGTTGCCGATCACCGGCACCGAGATCGCGTTGCGCCGCTTGCTGTCGACCGCCGCGTCCTGCACGAGCTGGACCGTGCGTGACTTGCTGGGGTCGCGCTTGATCAGACCTCGGCGCTCCAGCTGGTTGAGGTGGTTGTGGACGGTCGAGCTCGAGCTCAGGCCGACCGCCTCACCGATCTCGCGCACGCTCGGAGGGTAGTTGCGGACCCGAGTCACGTACTTGATGTAGTCGAGGATCTTGTTCTGCCGTTCGGTGAGTTCACTCAATTTCGTGTTCTTCTCCAGCGTGTAGTGGGGTCGTTTGACCGATCCTAGCACTCTTGCCGGTTTGGTGCAAACCTTTGTTCGATGCTCTTGACAATCGAACGCCCGTTCGCTACCGTTGGGCTCGAACAGATGTACGCCACTGGTTACGGCACCCATCCGCTGCGCTCCGGTCGGCGGGTCCTGCCCCTAGGCCGCCTCGTGGTCGTGCTACTGCTCGCGCTGGCGGTCGGCCTGGGCCTGGCTGTCGTGGCTCACGGCGGCACGGCGCCGGTCTACTCGACGGTCGTGGTGCAGCCGGGGGACACGCTCTGGTCGATCGCAGCGGAGCACTATCCGTCCGACGACGTCAGGGCGCGGGTGCAGGACATTGAGAGCGCCAACGGGCTGGGTGGACCGATCATCCTGGTGGGGGAGACTCTGCGCCTGCCGGCCTGACCAGGCTTCGGGTAGCCTCGGGAGGTGAGCATCGTGCTGATCACGCGCCAGGGCTGCCACCTCTGCGACGAGGCGCTTGCGTCACTGCGCTCGCTCGGCCTCGAGCCAGAGCTGCGCGACGTCGACTCTGACGAGCAGCTCCACTCTCAATACGACTGGCGCGTGCCGGTCGTCCTGGTCGATGGTCGCGTTGTCGCCGAAGGCCGCATCGACCACAAGGCTCTGAGCCGGGCCCTCGAGACCCCCTGATCCCTGATCCGGTCGGGAAGGGGCCGTTAAGCCAGTCCTCCCGCCTTACTTCATGGTCACGATAATGATTGAAATCAAGCCCATAAGCCTGGCGACGAGCTACGTTATGAAAACCTTAGGGTCGCTGTCGAACGGGCTCGGTGGATCTTTCGCGGCGAATGCATCGGCTTTTGGACGAACTCGTCGGTTCCTCGATGATTCAGCTCTCGCTGAATCCAATAGCGCTTTTCCTGTTGCTCGAGCAACGCCTGCGGTAATGGATAAGGACCAAGCGTGCGTCGACCCACTTGCAGGAGATCAATCATTTCTAGGGCGTTTTCGCACTGACGTTGCTTGATCTTGAGCCAAGGCTTGATTCCTGCGAGAAACGGCTTTGCTTTGAGGCTGGAGGTCCGCCAAGTGAAGCTGTCCCGCGAGCGGCCTTCGTGCCTGGACACCATTACAACCCAACCGCTCCACATGCCCTGCATCCAATCGAGCACAGTCCGGTCGTTATTCGACACGACGACATTTACTCCATAGACGTAGCGACCGCTTTTAGGCACGAACGACCGAACGACGGCAATACAGCCTTCGCCGTCCACGAAACCAGCCGCGTACGCCCAGTCAGTGGGCTCAGGTTCAGCCAACGCCAGCACCAGCTCTAGGCGGAGCGCTGCAGGGCTGGCTCGATGTCCAGGCCGCGCATGAAGACTTCTAGCGGCAGCGCCGCCATCTCGAAGTCAGAGCGCAGCAGCTCGAGGTCCGCGCCCGCCTGCTGGGCGCCGGCAATCGCCAGCTCCATGGTGCGCAGCGCGTCCCGGACGTAGCGCTCCAGGGCTTTGGCCGGCCGCCCGGCGAGGCTCTCGCGCCGCCAGGCCTCCCGAACCTCGCCGGTCAGCTCCAGGAGCCTGGCGACCACCGAGGCGGCCATCTGGCGCGTCTGAGGCTCTGACATGAGGCGATCCACCGCCTCGCCGTACGAGCGGATCAGACGCCGGAGCCGGACTTGGGTGCTGAGAGTACGCATGTTCGCCATCACAGCATACCGAACAGGTGTTCGAAAAGCAAGCGGCCGAACGCCATTTGGCTGTTAACGCCCCCAGGCGCGCGGCCACCCGGCTACTAAAGAGAAGCTCCTCCCGGCGCGCGCCCGACGATCAGGTTGAAGATCCCCAGGCCCCAGCGCTCGACCGAGGTCACCTCGACCCCCGCCCGCCTGACCGTGTCGGCCGTCCGGCGGTTGAAGTGATCCTGCTGCAGGGCGACCAGCAGCGGACTGAAGGCTTCTTGCAGCAGGGCGACCGGGAGCAGATGACTTCTCACATGCTCTAGGAACACCAGCGGCGCGCCCGGCCGCGCCACACGCACCGCCTCGCGGACCGCGCGCTCTGGGTCGGGGATCGTGCAGAGGCAAAGGTTGAACGCGACCGAGTCGAAGGTCTGATCTGGAAACGCCAGGCGCTCAGCATCCATCTGGACCAGCTGCACGGTCTTGGCCTGGCCGGCGATGTCGTGCTGGGCGAACCGGAGCATGCCCAGGCTGGCGTCGATGCCGATCACTTCGACAGAAGGTGGGTAGTGGGGCAGGCTCAAGCCGGTCCCAAACCCGATATCCAGCAGCCGGCCGCGCACGCTCTCCCCCACCTTCCGCCGGCGGCTTGCCAGCAGGTGCTCCGATACGAACGACATCTCGGTGCGGTGATAGGCCGCCGGATCTCGGTCGTAGATCCGGCGAACTCGATCTAACTGCGACACTCCGCCTAGGTTGCGCCAAATCCTCATCACGGCGGGTCTGCTGCTCCCCCTGGCCCTGGATACGTTTGCGCTGGCGGCCGCCCTGGGCATGGCCGGCCTGAAGGGCCGCGACCGCCTGCGGGTCGCGCTGGTCTTCACCGCCTTCGAAGCCGGCATGCCGATTGCAGGGATGCTGATCGGCCGGGGCGTCGGCTCAGTCCTGGGCGCCTGGGCCGGTTATGGAGGCATCGCCTTCCTGTTCCTGGCCGGCGCGCTGCTGCTGCGGCCGGGCCAGAAAGAGAGCGACGAATCGCGACGGCTGACG
>DASQAU010000041.1:0-6926 GCA_035635595.1 Candidatus Eiseniibacteriota bacterium | reverse complement strand
GATGGTCGGCGCCGGGGTGCTCATGTTTGCGTCTGAAGCCCAGGTGACCGCGCTCGCGCAGCGGCTGCTGCCGGCGTTCGTCGGCACCGCCTCGAGCCTGATCATGGGCGTCGGGCTCGGCCTGGGCAACGCCGGCGCCCTTGTTACGGGCGCGGTTGCGGACCGGCGCGGCATCCAGGTCGCGATGACCGCGACCACGCTCCTGATGGTCGGAGCGATCGCGGCCGCGTGCGTCTACGCGCTGTCCATGCGCGGGCAGCGCTCGACCACGATCCAGGACGCTTAGCGATGAAGTTTGGAATCGGCATGTACAGCGCGCAGAGACCACCAGACTCGCCACGCACCCACCGCGAGCTCTACAGGGACATGCTGCACCAGGCTCGTATCGCCGAAGAGGTGGGCCTCGACTCCTTCTGGATCGCCGAGCACCATTTCGCCGAAGACGGTTATGCGCCCGCGGTGATCCCGGTCTGCGCCGCCGTCCTTGGTGCGACGGACAGGTTGATCGCCGGCACCAGCGTCGCGATCGCCTCGTTCTACAACCCCGTCAGGCTGGCCGAGGACGCCATCGCCGCCGACCTTCTCAGCGGTGGTCGGTTCGTGCTCGGCCTCGGCACCGGCTACCGCCCGGAGGAGTTCGCCGGCATGGCCATCGAGCCCGAGACCGATGAGGCCCGGCTCGACGAGGTCACCGAGATCCTGAAAAAGGCTTTCACCGGCCGGCCGTTTGCACACCACGGGCGCTTTTACGAGATTCCGCAGCTCACGATCACGCCGGCTCCATTCACTGCGGGCGGGCCGCCGATCATGCTGGCGGGGGATGGCGTCATCGATCGCGACGCCGTCCGCGCCGCCGAGCGGGGCAAGCGGTACATGATCGACCCTTCGCTGCCCCTCGACGAGATCTCTCGCCTGGTCGCGCTGTATGACGCCGCGTACGCGGGTAATTCCACGATGGAGCTGCCTTTTTTCAACTATGGGTTCATCAGCGAGGACTCCGATCCGTGGGAGGAGATGCGCGACGGCTTCACCTATCTCAGGCAGACCTACGACCGGTGGGCGGGCCGACCGGTCCGTGAGGTCCACCGCGCCAACCACCGCTTGATCCTGGGCAACGCTAAGCAAGTGACTGAGCAGGTGCTCGAGTACCACCGGATGTTCGGCGACCGGCTGCATTTCGTCCTGCGACTCGAATATCCGGGCCAACTTCCGGCGAGCGCGGAGCGGGCCACGCGGTTGTGGGGCCAGGTGGCGAGTTCGGTGCGGGACGAGCTTTCGCAAGCGGCCCGCACATGACTCTGCGGGTGATCGAGACGATCGACACGCACACGCTCGGGGAGCCGACTCGGATCGTCCTCGGTGGGTTTCCCGAGCTGCGCGGCCGCACGCTGAAAGATCGATCCCGCGACCTGCTGCGCCGTCACGGCGACCTCCGCCGAGCGCTCATGTGGGAGCCCCGCGGCCACCTGGTGATGTTCGGCGCCGTGGTCGTCCCACCCGCCGACCCGGCCGCCGACCTGGGTCTGGTGTTCATGGACGGAGGCGGAGCGGTGGAGATGTGCGTCCACGGCACGATCGGTGCGGTGACCGCCCTGGTGGAGACAGGCCGCCTGAAGCCGCCGCGCGACGGGGTGCTGACGGTCGACACGCCGGCTGCGGCGGTGCGCGTGCGCCTACGCCGGTCGAAGGGTCGGGTCAGCGCGGTCGAGCTGGAAGGAGTTCCGAGCCGGAGCGTGGCAACAGGGCTCAGAGCCCGCGCAGCCGAAAAAGATGTCGTGTACGACCTCGCCTACGGCGGCAACCTCATCGCGATCGTGCGCGGCCCGGAACTGGGGATCAAAGTGCATGCTCCTGCCTTCCGCGCGCTGGTCGAGGCCGGCATGGAGGTCAAGACGCAGGCCCAGAAGGCGTGGGTGGCGGCGAGAGGGCGCCTTGGTCCGTGGGGCGAGGTCGTCTCGACGCTCATCTACTCAAAACTTGGCGCCGGACGCTATCGCGACCTGGTCGTCTTTCGCGACCACTCGGTGGATCGCTCGCCATGCGGTTCCTGCTTCTCCGCCCTCATGGCGCAGCTCCATGCGACGCGGCGCCTGCGCCTCGACGAATGGGTGGAGTGCGAGAACCTGCTCGGCCTTTTCTTTCGAGGACGGCTTATCGATCGAGGCGGCGAGCTCATACCGGAGCTCTCCGGCTCCGCCTTCATCACCGGCGAGCATCGCTTTCACATCGATTCCCGCGATCCCCTTCGTCACGGGTTCCAGCTCAGATGAAAGCCCGCCGCTTGAAGGTGGGTGTCGTGCTGCCCACCTACCGGCGCCTCGCCACGGCCGAGAACATCCGCCTCGCGGCGCAGCTCAGCGAATCGCTCGGCTTTGATTCCATCTGGGTGACCGATCACGTGGTCGTGCCGTCCGCGAGCGTGGAGGCGTTCGGCCCAACGTTCTACGAAGCGGTCACTGTGATGTCGTACGTCGCGGCCATCACGAGCCGGGTGCGGATCGGCGCCGCAATCCTGATCGTCCCGTACCGGCATCCGCTCGTGCTCGCCAAGATGCTGGCCACCGTCGACCAGCTGTCAGACGGAAGGGTGATCTTCGGCGCCGGCCTGGGCTGGCTCGAGAGCGAATCCCACCTGATGGGGGTGCCCCACAAGCGGCGGGCGCGGATCGCCGACGAAGCGCTCGGCGCGATCCGTGCTTGCTGGGAGGCGGACCAGCCAGAGTTTCACGGCGAGGCATACGACTTTGCGGGTTTTCATTTCGCGCCGAGGCCGCACTCGAATCGCCGCCTGCCCATCTTTGTCGGCGGCGCTTCCACGGCTGCGCTTCGCCGCGCGGCACGCTTCGGCGACGGGTGGATCGGCGACGGCCAGACGTTCGAGGAGCTCGAGGTGGCGCTTGGTCAGCTGTCGAAGGAGCTCGAAGCGCAAGGCCGCGGACTGGGCGAGATGGAGGTGGCCATGCGCACGGGGCTCCAGGTCGCCGCCGACCGGACCGGCATCACAGAGTCGCCTTCCGAGCAGGGCTGGAAGAGCGCTGAGTTCGTGACCGCGGGCCGCACTCCATTTCGCGGGCTTCGCGAAGAGGTGGTCGCCGATTTCAAGCGGGCGGCCGAGCTTGGTGTCGGCCACCTCATTTTTGAGTTTCCGGTCTCGAGGGGCGAGGAGTCGATGGCGCTTTTCGACACGCTTGCCGGAATCCGCGAGGAATCAGGTGTCTGATTTGAATCTGCGCCCTGCTCGCGCACCGGCGCATTTCAGCCGCGAGGAGATCATGGCGATCGACCCCGCCCAGGTGGCAGACGCCATGGCGGCTGCCCTGGCCATGGTGTCGCGCGGCGCGGCGGTGGCTCCGGTCCGCGCCCACATCGACCTGGGCGATGGAGCGGGCACATTCCTCATCTCAGGCGCGCTGCCCGACCTCGACCTGCTCAGCGTGAAGGTGATCAACGTGCGGCCGCAAAATCCCGCCCGCGGGCTCGAGCGCCTGCAGGGCTCGCTGACAGTTTTCGAATCCAGCACCGGACTCCCGCTCGCGACCCTCGACGCCCGGGCCGCGACCGAGGTCCGAACTGCGGCATGCAGTGCCGTATCGCTCCGGCTGCTCGCCCGATCCGATGCGACCGTGCTGACCGTTTTCGGCACCGGTCCGCAAGCTGTCGCACACCTGCGGGCGATGACACGTGAGCGGGAGTTCGGCGAGATCCGCATCGTCGGCCGGAACCAGGACGCCGCCCGCAAGCTGGCGGCGCAGCACGCCGGCGCGAAAGCTACAAGCGCGGACGAGGCTTTGTCCGGGGCACATGTCGTCGTCACCGCGACCAATTCGACCTCGGCGCTGTTTCCCTCGGCGGCCGTGGATCCGGGGACCCACATCGCCATGGTCGGGAGCGGCAGCGCGGCTGCCTGTGAGATCGAGCCCCAGCTGCTGGCTCGCGCGGCTGCGATCCGCGTCGATCACAGGCCGACGTGTCTCGTTGAGTCTGGTGAGATCGTGCGCGCCATACGCGCAGGGCTGGTCGATGAGGCTGCGGTGCGAGAGCTGGGCGAGGTTGTCCTCGGCGTGGCGCCCGGGCGCACCAGCCCTGACGACATCACCGTCTACAAATCCGTCGGCAACGGCACCCAGGACGCCGCCCTGGCGGCGCTGCTGCTCGGGATCGGCTCGCGCCTGTGAGGGTAGGCCTCGGCATCTTCGGGATGCAGTCGGTCCCGCAGCGCCCAGATCACCACGTGAAGCTCTACCGCGACGTGCTCGAGGATGCTGAGCTGGCAGAGACGCTGGGCTTTGACTCGATCTGGCTCTCTGAGCATCACTTCTGGTTCGACGGCTACTGCCCGGCCGACATCGCTGTGGCAGGCGCCATCCTGGGCCGCACGACGCGCCTTGGCGTGGGAACCGCCGTGATGCTCCTGCCCATGCACTCGGTCCAGAAGGTGGCCGACGACGCAGCGACGATGAGCCGGCTGGGTGAAGGCCGCCTGACGCTTGGCGTCGCGCTTGGTTATCGCGATGCGGAATTCGATGGCTTTGGCGTGCGACGCAAGGACCGCGGCAAGTTGATGGACGTGATGCTTCCTCGACTGGCCGAATCGTGCGGGGCCGCAGATCCACCCGTACCGCTGTATGTCGGGGTCGCCACGGCGATCGCAGCGGAACGTGCAGCCAGGCTTGGGCTTCCGCTGTTCGCCGACTCGACGATGAACCCACAGGAGCTGCGCGAGATGCTCGACGCGTACAACGCCGCCGCGGCATCCGCCGGCCTCACCCCACCTTCGACGCACGCGCTCCAGCGCGATGTTTTCGTCACCGACGATCGCGAACGGGACTGGGCGATGCTCCTGCCGGAGCTGCGCTACATGAGGCGGCAGTACGGCGGCTGGTCGTTTCCCCAGGAACCCGAGGAAACCATTCCCTCCTACCTTCAGCGGCTGGAGTCCGACATCGAGGCCAAGCTGAAGAACCTGATCATCGGCGACGCCGCGCACGTCGCGGCCCGACTGCGTGAATTCGAAAGCCTCGGGTTCGACCTCATCGTCTGCCGCAGCCAGTTCGGCAACCTCCCGCGCGAAAGCCTTCACCGGGCAATCCAGGGATTGAGCCAGGTGCGCGAGGTGGTTTCGTCGTGAGACTTGGGCTCGGCCCGATCGCCTTGAAGGCCGCGACAAGAACGCAGCTGGAAAACCTTGGCGACGCGGCAGTGGCCGCGTCGTTCGACGCGCTCTGGGTGGCAGAGTCCCGAACTGAGGGAGTAGGGGGCGGCTTGGCGGCCGCGGCCCTGCTCGCGCAAGCCGTGCCGATACGCGTCGGGGCCGCAGTCGACGCCGGCCTCTATCACCCGCTTCACCTGGCCGAGGACATCGCCATCGCCGACCTCACTTCGCAGGGCAGGATCGAAGTCTTGCTGCGCCTTGACACCGAGGCCTCGGCGCGATATGGGACACCGGGGCAGCGAGGTAAGTTCGAAGAGCACGTTCAGGTGCTCGCCGCCGCCCTCAGCGGAGCTCACATTCAGTGGAGCGGCGAGCACTTGCGGGTGCCCGCCCGCATCGATGCCAACCAGCCGGCCCCCGAGCGGTTGGCCCTCAACCCGCGGCCGGCCCAACCTGTGGTTCCGGTGTGGCTCGAATCGTCCGAGACCTGGATGCAAGAGCTCGCGTACCGGCTTGGATTTGGAGTCGCGGTTCAATGGAAACCCGGTGCACGAGTGCCGGGCGCCGCCGGACGATGGCCCGGGATGTTGCTGTGCCCGGCGAACGTCGGCCCGGACGACCTGCTCACGGCATCGGGCGAAAGCGCGGGTTATTTCCTGGTCGCGGCTGAAACTCTGGAGGAAGTGACGGCGGCCGGCACGCGGCTCGCAGGACCGCTTCGCATGCCCGGCTTCCCAGCGTGGATAAATGCTTAGAGGTGCGACCGGGGATGCCGGCCGGATCTTCGGTGCCCGTGCGGCCCATCTGCGTCGTTGCGGCCTGCGCTTCTCGCTCACGCATCAACGGGATGCGCTCGCTGCGATGCTCGACCGCGCCTAGCATCTGGGCCACCTGGATCACCGAATCTCTCGGCCGGCACCCCGCCCACACCTCTTAGTAATAAACGAGCGTTCGTTTGCCCCAAAGGCCTGTGGTATCGTCACCCGCGATGGGAGCTACAAGCGACGTCGTTCTGTACACCCTCAACAGCGGCACCACCGATCCCACTTGACAGGAATGTTGCAGGGTGAGGGAGTTTCTCTCACAGAACTCGGTCGAGTTCGAAGATCGAAACATCGCCAAAGAACCACACTGGCGCGAGCAGCTCAAGGATTTGACCGGCGAGATCGTCGTGCCGGTCCTGGTCGTGAACGGCAAGCAGGTGACCGGCCTCGACGAGGTGCGCATGGCGGAGGCGTTGGGCCTCGAGCACCTCGAGTCGACGAGCAACCGCGATGGCCTGGCCGCGCCGCCCGAGCTCTTGGCGCTCTCCAAACAGCCGGACGATCCAACGACCGCGGCTCTCGCGCATTTCGTGCGGCGGCTGCAGCGCGAGATGGAGTTCAACAATGCCAAGGACGGGGCGCCTTATCGCGACGGCCAGCACGACGGAATGCGGTTTGCGCGAGACGCCATCCTGCGCATCCTCACCGGCACGTACGAGCCGGAGGAGATGGTCATCGAGCGCGACGGCGGCAAGCCGGCCTGACGACTGACCAGGCATGAAAAAGGCGGCGCCCGCCGCTCACGCTAACCTCGACGGCGTGGCTTCGACGCCGATGCCGCCGATGGTGAGGTATCTCGACGAGGACGGCGAGCTTCTCGTCGATGAGCAGCCGATGAGCGACGAGATGGCGCTCGAAGGCTACCGCGTGATGTTGAGAGGCCGCCGGTTCGACGAGCGGTCGGTCAGCCTGCAGCGTCAAGGACGCATGGTCACCCTTGCGCCCGGCAT
>DASQAU010000040.1:0-2189 GCA_035635595.1 Candidatus Eiseniibacteriota bacterium | reverse complement strand
ATCAATTACAAGCTGAACCTCGGCTCGCGCGAGGTGGTCGCACCGGCGCTCAAGAGCGGCCAGATCGACCTCTACCCCGGCTACGCGGCGACCGACCTCGAGTACTACAACAACAAGGCGGGCGAGGCCACCGGCGACGCTGTGGCGACAACCGCCAAGCTCAACTCCCATTTACAGCCGTTGGGGTTGGTGGCTCTGACGCCGTCCCAGGCAGTGGACCAGAACGCGTTCGCGGTGACCAAGGCGACCCAGGCGAAATACAACTTGACCAAGCTCTCAGACCTGGCTCCGATCGCGAACCAGCTCACCATGGGGGCGGGTCCCGAGTGCCCGACCAGGCCTTACTGCATCCCGGGGCTCGAGAAGACATACGGCATCAAGTTCAAGGCGTTCAAGGCGCTTGACACCGACGGACCTCTCACCAGGGCGGCGTTCGCGAACGGGACGATTCAGGTCGGTCTCGTCTTCAGCAGCGACGGTGACCTGAACCAGCTGGGCCTCGTCGTGCTCAAGGACGACAAGCAGCTGGAGGCCGCCGACAACGTGGTGCCGATCATGCGCCAGACGGTGGCGACCGACAATGTCAAGAAGGTCCTGGACAACATCGACGCCAAGCTGACGACTGCAGACCTGGTCACCATGAACGCCCAGGTCTCGCTCAACCACCAGGACGCGGACGCCGTCGCCAAGGCGTACCTACAGCAGCACAACTTCTTCAGCTAGCTTCGGCCCGACATGAATAGGGAAGCCGCACTCGCGGACTTCGAGGCCGCTCGCAGCGAGTGGGAGGTCGCGTTCGCGAAGGTGCCTGATGACGCCCTGGGGTACCTGAAGCCGGGCGACGACTACGCGCTGGGCGGCCTGCTGGTTCACGTCAGCTGGGTCCTGACGCATTACAGGCGAGTGCTCGACGGCATCATCGCAGCCCGGTTTGGGCAGCTCGGTCCCCAGGATGCCCCAGGCGATGGCGAGGCCGCCGCAAAGCAAGCGAAGGTCGGGCTGGCGGCAGGCCGGCGGGCGAAGAAGCTGGCCGAGATGCATCGCCTGCACGTGGAAGTGGTGACGGCGATCACGTCCCTGCCAGAGGGTGATTGGTCGCACAAAGCATCGGTCATCTACGGCCAAGGCCAGGACCCGTACCCCACCAGCCCGGAGGACATCATCGGCTGGCTGCGCGAGCACTACCGCGAGCACGTCCAGCAGAGCGCTGACCTGGTCGCGGACTGGCGGGCGATGCGTTAGAGGGTCCTCGCGTCAGGTCAAGCGATTCGGTTCACCCAGGCCGGCGTCGCGTACTTCGTCGAAACCAGGCGATGTGCGGCCTCGAGCTCGTCTGGCTGCGGCCGGCTCGGGCGGGTGCGAAAGCTGCTCGAGAAATGATTCGCCAGGTCTAGCGCGACCTCGGCGCACGTCCGCGTCGTGAACCAGGACAGCGGCGACACGGCTTTGTCCGCGCTCCGCACGCCGGTCGCAGCGACGCTTGGCCGCCCGATGCGGATGAGGCGAGGAAGCAGCTCGACGTCCATCGAATGGGCGACGGTCGTGTGGTGCAGAACGAACCCGCGGCGGCGCGCTTGCGCGGCGCCCGCGATCTTGCCGCGCGGCGAGATGATGTCGTTGATCTCACGGTACTCGGCCGGGACTCCGAGCTCGACGAAAGCGCGCACGGCCCAGTCGTCGAGCATCGCGTACGACTTGCGGAAGGTGACGCCCGCCACCACCGATTCCGGCAGGTAGAGCGAATAGGTGATCGTCCGGTCGGGCTCGCACAGCATCGTGCCGCCGCCGCTCATCCGTCGCGTCACGACAAAGCCGAGCTCGCGCGCCGCAGGAACGTCGACTTCGTTGGCCACGGATTGATGTGAGCCGATGACGAGGGCGGGCTCGATCCACTCCCAGATGCGCAGGGTCGGCGCGCGCTCACCGGCGATCACGCGCCCGAGCAGAACCTCGTCCAGCGCCATGTGCATGTGAGCCGGATGAGGCGTTGACGGGATGACGTCCCAATCGATCTCTTGCATTGGGAGTCAATGATCCCCTCTCCTCTTCGAGGAGAGGGTTAGGGTGAGGGGCTTAAGTCGGCAAATGCGCCAAAAACGAACTCTGTGGACGCTTTACGCGGGGAACCTGCTGACCGCGACCGGGCTCTGGTTCTTCCTGCCGCTGCTGCCGATCTTCATCGGCCGGCG
>DASQAU010000039.1:0-13106 GCA_035635595.1 Candidatus Eiseniibacteriota bacterium | reverse complement strand
TGCAGGGCCGCGGGTGCCGGAACCACAGCGTGGGCATCGGCGCCGTAAGTCTTGGCCAGGAGCTCAGCCGCGATGGCGTGACCGGCGGCGCTCGCCGGCTCGGTGAACACGACACCGTCCGGCTTCAGAGTTCGAAGCGCGGCAAGAAGCTGAACCGGATCGCGTTCGCTGAGCATGGCGAAGACCGCAACGAGCCTTTCGTCGTCGATCAACCGGCGAAGGCTTGCCCCGGCCTTGATCATCGCGGCGGGGTTGTGGCCGCCATCGAGGATCACACGCGGTTTGTGCGCAATCACCTGCAAACGTCCTGGCCACCGCGTGGACTGGAGGCCCTTGCGGACGTCATCGTCGGTGACCTCGTCCAGTAGATGGGCGACAGCGGTCGCGAGGCCCGCATTGGCGGGTTGGTAGTCGCCGACCAGCGGCAGCATCAGCTCGATGTGCTCGAATCCCGGACCGTTGACGTTCACGATGTGGCCGTCCCACCCACGCGACCTCGACTCCACGCGAACGTCTCGACCCAGAGCCCACACCGGCGCAGCCGCCGGGCGCGCGTGCTCCTCGACGATCGCGAGCGCAACGCCTTCGCAGCCGGTGACGACCTTGTCATATGGCTTGATGATCGCTGCCTTTTCGTGAGCGATCTGCTCGATGGTGTCTCCAAGATATTTCTGGTGATCGAGGTCGACGTTGGTGATCACCGCGACCCCGAGGTCCAACGCGTTCGTGGCATCGAGCCTTCCCCCGAGGCCGACCTCACAGACCAGCCGGTCGATCCGCGGCACCAGGAAGGCCAGGGCCATCGCGGTCAGCATCTCGAACTCGGTGGCCTGGCCCATCTCGCCCGCCACGCTGTCGAGCGTCGGGATCAGCGCCTCGAGGATTTCCACGAATTCGGCTTCGGTGATTGCAGAGCCGTTCACCTCGATGCGCTCCGTGTACGACATCAAGTGAGGCTTGGGCATGAACCCGACGTCGCGTCCGGCCGCCCGCAGGATCGAAGCGAGCATTGCGCCTGTCGACCCCTTGCCGTTGGTGCCCGCGATCAGTGCGCCGCGGAGGCCTCGGTCGGGACTGCCCATACGATCGAGGATCGCGCGCGTCCTTTCCGTGCCCAGCTTCATCCCAAAGCGACCCTGCTTCGAGATGTAGGCGAGAGCCTCCTCGTACGTCAACGGATCTGCGCTACGCGACGACTGCTTCGAACGCCGCGAATTCGGTTTCGGTTGGAACCACTCGGGTCATGCGCAGGCCGGCTTGAGCCATCAACTCTCGATACTCGTTGTCCTTCCGCTCCTTACCACCCAGCACGACCATCATCTGAAGGTCACCCATCACAGTGGTCAACATCTCGTCCGCGTTCTCGATCCGTTCGGGGAACCCTCGCTCCAACAGGACCAGTCTCGCCCCACCAACCATCGCCCGCCGGCACGTTTGAAGGATGGCCAGCGCCCGCTCGTCGTCCCAGTCGTGAATGATCGACTTGAGCATGTAAAGGTCGGCGCCCGATGGCACCGCCTCGAAAAAGCTTCCTTCGTGCAGCGTCACCCGGTCTGCGACGCCTGCCGCCGCCAGGGTTTCGTGGGCGCCCTCGAGCCCTTGCGCAAGGTCAAACAGGATCCCGCGCATCCGAGGGTGAGCCTGAAGTACGGCAAGCAACATCCCGCCGTTGCCCCCGCCGACATCCACCACGGTGCTTACTCCTGTGAAATCAAATGATGTGATGAAGGCGCGAGCCACGCGAGCCGATATTTCGACCATGGCGGCATTGAAATGTGCCGACATCTCCGGTTCTTCAGCCAGCCTCTCAAAGTGGCTCTTGCCATAGAGGTGCTCATAGGCGGGCTTTCCAGTCCGCAGCGTGTACATGAGCTCGCCCCAGGCCTCATACCCCTCCTCGCTGAGCATGATGGTCAGGTTGCGGAGGCCGGGTCGGTCTGACCGAAAGTCGTCGGAAATCGGAGTCGAAGCAAACCTTCCATCCGGCATCTCGGCAACAACACCCCAAACCACCAACCCCCGCAGCAGCCTCTGCATTGATGGAGCATGTGTCTCGCTTGAAGCCGCCAGCTCGGCGGCGGTTTTTGGGCCGGCGGCCAGCAGGTCTGGGAGTTTGAGCCGGCAGGCGGCCACCATCATCATGTACGCCCGGAATCCGCTGACCAGTCGCTGTGCCTCGATCGACGGCTTCATGGCCGGCGCCTGACCTCGGCCTCGTAGGTGTTCTTGATCAGCATCGCGCGGGTCATCGGCCCCACGCCGCCTGGATTGGGGGTCAGCCAGCCGGCCACCTCGTCGACGCCCGGACCGAGGTCGCCCACCTGGCGGCCGCCCGACCAGTTCGTGCTGACGTCGATGACCGACGCACCTGGCTTGACCATGTCTTTGGTGATCAGGTTGGCCTTGCCGGCTGCTGCGACCAGGAGGTCTGCGTTTCGCGTGTGACTGGCCAGGTCCCGGGTCTTTGTGTGGCAGATGGTCACCGTGGCGTTTCGCCTCAACAGGAGCAGCGCGGTGGGTTTGCCCACGAGGTTGCTTCGCCCGACGACGACCGCGTTCGCGCCTTCGATCTGGAGGCCTGTTCGATCGAGGAGCTCGATGATGCCGGCCGGCGTGCACGGCTCGACCCCTCCCAGCATCCCTAGCGCGACCCGGCCGGCATTCATCGGGTGAAATCCGTCGACATCCTTCACGGGATCGAACGCGAGGACGACCTGCGCCATATCAATCTGTCGGGGCGCGGGTTGCTGCACAAGGATCGCGCTCACGGTTTCGTCCGCATTCAGACGAACGACCAGGTTCAGCAGCTCTCCGGTCGTCGTGTTCGCCGGCAGGCGATGATCCTCCGACTCGATGCCCACCTGCCGTGCATTCTTCTGCTTCAGCTCGACGTATTGCACCGAAGCCCGGTCGTCGCCGACGAGCACGGTGGCGAGCTTTGGCCGCGAACCACCGGCAGACACCCGGGCGGCGACTGCGCGAGAGATCTCGTCGAAGATCTGCCTCGCCACGGCTTTTCCATCAAGGACGCGCGCTGTCACGCGGCTAGCCTAGATCGAGTTCCTTACGTGCCGCATCGGAGACCACTCGCATGACTTCACGGAGGTCGACGCCGGTCTCGCGCGAGATCCGCCGGCAGTCCTCGTACTCAGGCGCCACGTCGAGTGGCTTCCCGTCGAGCTCTTTGACCTTGACGCGGGCGCTGCCGAACCGAGTTTTGACCTCGATGATCCTTCGCTGTGCCGTCACCCGTTGAGCGGTCGACATGCGTACGCCCAACGTGGTCGAGTGTCGCAGAAGGTGGTCTGCCAGCCGCGCGACCAGCTCAGGCGGCGACATGACGGTGATGAGGTGGCCCGCTCGTCCTTTTTTCATCAGGGCTGGAGTGACGCTCACGTCGAGCGCACCCGCCTCCATGAGGTCTTCGCACAACGCGGCCACGAGGTTTGGCGCCATGTCGTCGATATTCGTCTCGATGAGCGTCACGCCGGTCCGGTTCTCGATCCTGTCGCCGATCCACACCGCAAGGGCGTTGCCTGGAGTTTCGCGGGCGCCGATCCCATAGCCGATCGATCGAAGCGACATCGCCGGGCGCTCAAACCTGGCTCCCGCGGCAAGGATGGCCGCCCCGGTGGGGGTGACCAGCTCGAGCTCAGTGTCGGTCGCCTCGAAAACCGCCCCGGTCCCTTCGAGGACACGAACGCTGGCCGGGGCGGGCAGCGGCATCTGGCCCAGGCGGCCCCGCGGCGCCGGCAGCGCTGACGAATACACCTGGTCGACATCCAGGCCGTAGAGGAGCCAGAAAGCGCCCATCAGGTCGACGAGGGTGTCGGCGCCGCCGAGCTCGTGCAGATGGAGCTGGTCCTCGGCCACGTCGTGGAGGCGGGCTTCGGCGCGCGCCAGGCGATCGATGGCGTCGAGCACCGGGGCTTTGACACGGTCGGGCGCGTCCGCGTCCTCGACGATCCCGCGCAGCGCCGGCACTGTTCGTTCGACGCGGTCGACGGTCTGGACCACGACCCTTGTACCGCCGACGTGTCCACGAGTTTCGTGGCGAACATCGATGCTGGCCTCGTCGCCGAGCCGGAGAGCTTCGATCGTCGCGTCAAGCAGCGCTCGGTCGGCGCCTGAGTCGATCAGCGCGCCCAGCGTCATGTCGCCTGAGATGCCCGCGAAACAATCGAAGTACGCGATTGTCATACGCGCGTCCTTGTAATGCGAACCGCGGCCGCATCGATCGGCAGCAGGCTTTCAGGCCGCTTGGCGATTCGGACCGAGACTTCCGCCACCCTCGGCAGCTCGAGGACACGGCCGGCGATTCGCGCGGCGAGCGCTTCGATGAGCTTCACCGATTCGCCCTCGATCACCTCTTTGGCGATCGCTCGGATTCGCCGGTAGTCAATCGTGTCTTCGATCCGGTCGGTGCGACCGGGCTCGCTCAGGTCGCAATCGACTTCCACGTTCACCTTGAACTCCTGCGGCTGCTCGCGCTCGGCAGGCCGCACACCATGGCGCCCGTGGAAGGACATGCCCTCGAGAAGGATGCGATCCATGACTCCATTGTGGGCTGATGACAAGGATCGAATCATCCGGTCGAAATAGACTGAAATCGTGGTCAGCGCGAGAGTTGACATCCGGCCGGCGACCGCCGACGACCTCGGCGCGGTGAACGACATCTACAACAAGTACGTGGTCGAAAGTCACTACACCTTCGACATCGAGCCGATGACCGTCGACGCCCGGCGCGAGTGGTTTACCCACTATGGCGCCAGCGGGCGCTACCGGCTTCTGGTCGCGATTGCTGAGGGAAAGGTGATCGGCTACGCGTGCAGCAGCCGCTTCCGGCCGAAAGTTGGATACGAGACCTCAGTCGAGACCAGCGTCTACCTCGTTCCCGAGGCGGTCGGACGCGGCGCCGGCTCCCGACTTTACGAAGAGCTGTTCAAGGCGCTCGAGGGAGAGGACCTGCACCGCGCCTACGCGGGCATCGCCCTGCCCAATCCGGCGTCGGTCGGCCTGCACGAGCGCTTCAACTTCAAGCGGGTCGCTCACTTCACCGAACAGGGCCGTAAGTTCGGCCGCTACTGGGACGTCGCCTGGTATGAAAAGCCGCTCGTGGAATCGATCGACGACGGAAGCAGTTGAGAGTTGGGTATGCCTGAATCACGCGCTAATTCAACTAATCCGTGGCTGGTGCTCGCGGTTTTGACCACGGGATTTTTCATGATCATGCTGGACACCACGATCGTCAACGTGGCGATCCCGGCCATGAGCGCGGGGCTCAACACGACCCTCGACCAAATCCTGTGGGTGCTGAACTCGTACATCCTCGTCTACGCCGTGCTGCTGATCACGGCAGGGCGGCTCGGAGACCTGTACGGCCAGCGCACCCTGTTCGCCATCGGGCTGGCCATCTTCACGGTCGCGTCGGCCTTGTGCGGCTTTGCCCAGGATGCGAACCAGCTGATCGTGGCCCGCATCCTGCAGGGCGTAGGCGGTGCGTTGTTGACGCCTCAGACGCTGGCCATCCTCACCAGCCTGTTTCCGCCCGATCGCCGCGGGGCGGCTTTTGGAATCTGGGCCGGCGTGGCCGGCCTGGCCACCCTCGCCGGACCAACCCTCGGCGGGGCCATCGTCACCTACATCGACTGGCGGTGGATCTTCTTCGTCAACGTCCCGATCGGGGTCGCTGCGCTGGTCGCGACCTTCGCCATCATTCCCGACCTGCGGCCCGGCCGCCGCCACGGATGGGACATCCTGGGCGTGATCCTCGCGACGGGCGGACTGTTTGGAATGATCTTTGGGCTCATCGAAGGCGAGCGGTTCAACTGGGGTGAGATCGGCTCGTATGTGATCACGATCCCCGAAGTCATCGCGGCCGGCGCGGTGCTGCTGGTCCTGTTCGTGATCTGGGAGCGATACCAGCCAGAGCCGCTGGTCCCCCTCTCGCTGTTCGAAGAGCGGAACTTCGCCGTGGCCAACTGGATGGCAGCTGCGATCGCGTTCGGAATGATGAGCCTGTTTCTGCCCATCGTGATCTACCTCCAGTCGGTGCGCGACTTCACCGCACTGACCGCCGGCCTCACGCTGGCGCCGATGTCGCTCACGTCAATGGTGGTGGCGCCGTTCGCTGGGCGGCTGGCCGACCGCATTGGGGGCAAGTACATCCTCATGACCGGGGTCCTGGTCTTCGCGGTCGGATTCGGAACCTTGACCTTTGTTGCCGGGCCTGATTCAACCTGGATCAATTTCCTGGTGCCCGCAATCGTGGCCGGCGCAGGCATGGGCATGACCTTCGCGCCCATGACCACCGTCGCCATGCGGAACATCTCGCCTCGCATGGCCGGCGCGGCTTCAGGCGTGCTCAACACGACGCGCCAGGTCGGCGCCGCGGTGGGTAGTGCGATCGTCGGCGCCCTGCTTCAAAACCGGCTCGCCATCACGCTGCACGACCAGGCTGTGAGTCACGCCGCGGCCCTGCCGGCGGCCTACCGGGACGAGTTCGTCAAGGCGTTCAGCTCGGTGGCCGCCAACGGTTTTCAGATCGGCACCGGCCAGAACGGAGCGAAGCTTCCGGCGGGCTTGCCCGCCGGGGTGCAGCAGCAGCTCACCGCCCTGGCACACGATGTTTTCGTCAGCGCTTATATCGACGCGATGAAGCAAACCCTCGTGCTGCCAATCGCCGTCCTCGCGTTGACCGCATTCACCGCCTTGCTCATCAAGCGACGGCCGCGCGTCCAGAGCGAAGCGACGGCCCGGGAAGAGGTACGCGCGGCAGCCGGCTAGAGTCGGCCTCCGGAGATCAGCTTCAGGACTGACAGCAACACCGCGGCGCCGATGAAGGCGACGATGATGCTTCCCCAGAAACCCACGGTCCCGGTCACGTGGAAGACCGCCCCCAACAAGAAGCCGCCGATCAACGCGCCCGCGACGCCGACGACGATGTCGGCGAGGCAGCCAAAGCCTCGACCCGCCACCACGCGGGCCGCGATCGCCCCGGCGATCAGCCCGACGATGATCCAGGAGATCCAGGAGCCTGGGTCGAGAGTCATTTCTTCAGCCAGTCCGCGATCAACATGAAGACCTCGTCGCTGCCGATGTCGTTGAACGGCTCATGAAACCTTCCCTCCAACATACGCAGCTCACTCGTCGATTTCGCCTGCTCGTGCAGCTCGCGGCTGCCCGCGGGATCAATCAGCGCGTCGGCGGTTCCGGCGAGGATCAGGAACGGGATCTTGATCTGGCTGGCGCGAGACAGGATGTGCCGAGTTGCCTCCTGCCACTCAGCGCCCATGCGAGTGGAGATCTTGTTGTGCACGAGCGGATCGTTCCGGTACGCCTCGACCACCTCTGGAATCCTTGACACGCTCTTCGGATCGACCTCGTTGGCGAGGGCGAGGCGGGGCACGATCTTCGAGGCGATAGGACCGAGGGTCAGCTTCCACCCGGCGACCGCCATCTTGAGCTTCAGCGCCGGGCTCGAGACGACAAAGCGCCTTGCTTTGGGCAACTTGCCCGCGAGCACGGCGCTCAAGACGGCGACAGCGCCAAATGAATGTCCGACGGGCACGACCTCACCGCCTGCGATTGACTCGATGTGGCTGACAAACGCCGCCACGTCGTCGGTCCATTGCGACCACGAGTCGACGTGCCCACGCGGGCCGGGGCTCATGCCATGTCCGCGCAGATCGAGTGCGTAGGTGCCCATGCCGTGATGGGCCATTCCCTCGGCGAACCGCGCATAACGGCCGGCGTGCTCGCCAAGTCCATGTACCACGGCGAGCGCGGGCGAGCCAGACTTCGGCCAGGCGCGATAGGCGAGCCTGGTTCCGTCGGCTGACAGGACCGAGCCGCTGGTTGCCACCGCGCTCTCAGGAGCCAAGGTGACCCAGGCCTCGAAGGATCTTGAGCGCCTCCTGCTCCGCCTCCATCAACGTGGGGGCATAGGCGCGGATTCCGCACAGCGCATAAGCCCATTCGGGGCTTGGCGGGCCTTGCGAGTGAAGCCGAAACGTCGGTGGATAGAAGAAGATGCGCTCTCCCTGGACCTTCTTGATCACCGGCCTCTTGGCGAGCACGTCCTCCAGGGCCTGGCCGTTCGGCAGGCGGCCCGATTCGAACTCAAGCCGCCGGAGCTTGGCCAGCGGATGGTCCTCATCCTTGATGGCCGTGCGGATGCCGTACTCGGCGCTCAAGTCCCTCAAGAAGATCGTGATGATCAGGGCGTCGGTTTCGTCGCCGGCCATCTTGACGAAGCCGCCGGCGCTCAGCTCCGAGCGATCGTCTTCGCGCAGGTGCCGGAAGTACTCCATCTCGAACAGGCCCGGCGAGCCCTGGCTGGCCACCCAGGGCGGGTCGCAGCGCCAGGTGCGCGCGGCAGCGAGGGCTTCGAACTGTTCGTGAACCCGCTCGAGCCGCTGCTCGGGAAGCCCGTGCAGCCGATAGTGGAGAACTCTTCGCACGTCAGCGATTAAGCCTACGCGTTAGGGTGGCGGTCGAGCCTTGCCGCGGCCCAGACGCATCGTCTCTGCCTGCCACGGCGGCGCCTCGACCTGCACTGCCAGCCGATCCGCCCCTGCCACGAGCAGGAATTCCCCGCGAACAGCACTCTCCAGAAACGAGCGCTGCTGCATGCTCAGCCGGAACGATTCCTGCAGCTTGGCGGCTTCGCCGGGTCGCTGCGGACCGAAAAACACCAGCGCCGGATTGGTCGCGACGACCGTGCCCTGTTCCGAGCTCATCAGGTCGCCTGGATTCTGCGTTGCGAAAACCAGCGAGCCGTCGTACTTGCGAATCCGCCGTGCGAGGTTGACCACAAATCGACGGATGGTCGGGTCTTCGAAGAGAAGACCAAGCTCGTCGATCACCAGCATCCGCCGATGGTCCTTGCGCTTGATTCGCGCCCAAAGAGCTCCCGCGAGCAGGTAGTGGACGGGCGCCACCATCTCGTCGCGCAGCTCGCGCATCCCAAACGACACGATCGGAGCGTCCAGGTCTACGTTGGTCGGCGAGCTGAACATCTGGCCGAGACTTCCGGACGCCCATCGCTTCAGGATCGTCGCCAGGCGCGATCGTCTCGGAAGCCGATCGGCCACATCACGCAGCACCGCCTGATCGAGCTCGCCGTAGGCAGCGCGCACCGCGCTCTCAACCACTGCGCGCTCCGATTCGTTGAGGCCGCCGCAGATGGTCGAGCACAGGTCTACCGCGTCGGCTGCCGCGGGCCCGAGCCAACCTTCGTCGCGACGCTCCGATGCTCGCAGGTCGAGCACGTTGAGCGCGTGTCCGGAACCGAGTGCCAGCTCGATGTCGACACCGCCGAGCTGCTTGGCGAGGCCGCCGTATTCGTGCTCGGGATCGATGATGTAAACCTGGACGCCTCGCCCGAGCGCGCCGAGCACCAACGTCGAAAGCAGGTACGTCTTGCCGGCGCCCGAGTGCCCGAACACCCCGATGTTCGCGTTGGCGAATCGGCGCTCGTCGAATGGATCGACGAGGACGGGCGCCCCGGTCGCGCGGTTGCGTCCGATGACCAAACCACCCGGCTGCTGCAGGTCTGGCTCGAGCCAGGGAAAGAACGTGACCAGCGTGCTAGTGTCCAGGACGCGCTTGCGCTCGAGCCGGTCGATGCCGATTGGCAGTGTTGCCAGGTGCCCGTCAAACATGCGGAACGTGCAGGGCTGGAGCATGCAGAGAACGGCGCGGGCTGCGGACTCGACCCTGATCGAGCCCGCCTTGAGCTCGTCGAGGGTCGCCGAACTGAGCGTCAGGTAGACCGCGACGTGGAAGGCCTTGTCCTGGCTCGAGGCGAGCCGGCGCTGCAGGTCCTCGGCATTCGGCAGGGCTCCGGCAAGGATCGGATCCGCCGTACCAGCATCGTGCTCGACAAGACGGGTGGCGCGCATGTTGATCAACTGCCGCTGCAGGTAATCGACGACCCACGCGGCAGGCAGCGGGGTGGCGTGCCACGCGAGACGCAGCCTCAAGCCGGGCGGCAGGAGGCGGTAGAGCCAGCCTGCCTCGAGCTCGCTTCCTGGAAGGCGGTCGATGTACCAAGTGCGGCTGTATCCACCCGAATCTAGGTAGCGATCCGCAAGCTCCTTGCCGAAGCAGGGCTCGGCGTAGGAACTCGAGAGGTCGAAACGCACTCCGAGCTCCTTGAGAGCCGGTTCAAGACGTGCAGCGCCAGCCTCGGGTGTCACCAAGGTCGTCTCGTATCGGTGCGCCGACGGCGAGCATGCGATGGTGTCGACGAACGACATGTCAGCCCCACGCATGTCATCGAAATCGGTGGGCGGTGGGTGGCTATGGCTCGCGGTACCAGGTCCGGGAATCGCGTCGATCAATATCTGAAGGGGGCGATCCAAACCGTCGAGGAGGCGGCGAAACGAGTTGATCCAACGTGCGCGGTCACCCACCTCCGCGCCGGCGAATCCGAGCGATCCGGTTTTGATCACCGTTGCGCCGGATGCTCCTTTCCAGAGCGTTGTAGGCGCGCGTGAGACGACGCGAAACAAACCGAGGTTCAGCTCTGACATCACGCGTCGACTGTCACCCCATCCGCAAGAGGCGCTTGTTGATCGATATGCGATGGCTCCTTGCAGTGAACATCACGATGTCAACGAGCAAAGCGTCGGCCGGCCTGCCCCGCCACCGTCCCCACGAAATCGCGGCGCCGGCGACGACCACCGCCAACGCGGCTCCCGCCCGCCATGGAGTCGCGGCCCACGACGAAGACCAGAGCGCGAACCCGACTATGAGAGAGATCACCAGGTAGGCCAGCCGCGTTGGGGTGAGGCCGTACAGGAGCCTGTCCTCGAGGTCGACGTCTAGCGGGACCCGCGCCGGCATGGTCGGCACGGTACTGTTGGCCCGGCACCCTTGGAACCCAGGTTGTTAATGCCGTGGGTTCCTTAGAATCGACACTCGATCCACCTCACTGACACGCTCGCGTAGCTCAACTGGCAGAGCAGGGGACTCTTAATCCCAAGGTTCAGGGTTCGACTCCCTGCGCGAGCACCATCACAATGTGCAAGTTCGGCTGAAGGACGACAAAAGGCCTTCGGCTGATGGTTGTCACTACTTCGGGTGATGCCTTACACCTACTTCGGCTGATTCTTGACACTCCCTGGCATGAGGGAGATGAGCGTGGCTGAGCAGAGGTATAAGGCGGTCTTGGCTGTAATCGCGGACGGTCGCACGGTGACCGAGGTGGCAAGGGATTGGGGAGTCAGCCGGCAAACGATGCACGGCTGGCTGGCTCGATATGAGGCGGAAGGGCTGGAAGGTCTGAACAATCGCTCTCATCGGCCGGCACATAGCCCGCAGCAGATGCCGGCGGTGTGGCAAGCAAAGGTGCTTGAGGTGCGTCGCGCCAAGCCTTACTGGGGTGCGCGCCGATTGGCGTTGGAGCTGACCCGCAAGGGCGGCGCGGAACCGGCGCTGTCGGAGTCCGCTGTCTATCGCTGCCTGGTCCGTGCCGGTGTCATCGAGCCGCAGCAGCGACGTTGGCGGCGCGAGACCTGGAAGCGCTGGGAGCGCGCTGCGCCGATGGAGCTCTGGCAGCTGGACACCGTCGGTGGCTTCTTGCTGGCAGATGGGACCGCGGCGAAGGCCTTGACCGGCGTTGACGACCACTCGAGGTACTGCGTCTCGGCGCGGCTGATGGCCAGGGAGCGAACGCAGTCGGTATGCGACGGATTCAGTTCAGCTTTGCGCACCTACGGGGTGCCGGCACAGGTGCTGACCGACAACGGCAAGGTGTTCACCGGACGCTTTGCCCAGCCCCCGGTGGAGGTCCTATTCGACCGGATCTGCCGTGAGAACGGGGTCGACCACCTGCTCACTGAGCCGCGCTCGCCGACCACGACGGGCAAGATCGAGCGCTTCCACAAGACGCTTCGAGTCGAATTCGACACCAGGCAGGTGTTCCGCAACCTGAAGAGCGCACAGGAGGCACTGGACGAATGGGTTAGCTACTACAACACGCAGCGTCCGCACCAGGCATTGGCCGACGCCACGCCGGAGAGCCGCTTCCACGCTGGCGATAGCCAGCCACAGCATCGGTTGACTCCGCGTCCCGAGCGCAACGGTGAGCAGTGGGTCTGCCGACGGGTGGCTCGGAACGGAATCGTGAGCGTGGCCTACCAGCAGGTCAGCGTGGGCAAGAACTTCGGCGGCAGCGCCTGTGACGTCCTGGTCACCGACGGGCTGCTTCAGTTCTGGGTGGGCAGCGAGCTGCTCAAGACGGTGACTCGAACCAGCAGGGGTGACGTCCGCAAATTGCACGCCGACGGCACGGCCGTGCGGCGCTAGATTCAGACTGGAGTGTCAAGGATCACCCGAAGTAGATCCGTCAAGCATCACCCGAAGGTCTATACGAGCACCATCACGATGTGCAATTTCGGCTGAGACGTCCCAAGAGGCCTTCGGCTGATGGGTTACACACCTTCGGTTGATGCGTTACACCTACTTCGGTTGATGTGTGACACTCCCGCCCATTAAGGAGATGACCGCGACAGGGCAGAGGTACAAGGCGGTGGGCAGAGGTGCGCAAAGCGTTGCCAAAAAACAGCTGTCTGCATAACCATTATCCCGCTGGCTACAGGGCTTGCGACAAGCCCCGGCCACCGTGCGAGACTGCCCTTTCGACAGCCCAGTTCTGCGTGTGAGACGAAGGAGGTGCGGCCTCGGCTTATGACCGCCGTCCCTTAGCCGACTACTACTTCGTGCTCGGCGTCCCGCCTGACGCAACGGAGAAGGAGTTGCACGCGGCCTGGCGTCGGCAGCTCAAGTACTGGCACCCTGACCGCGGCAACCATCCAGACGCGCTCGAGCATGCGAAGTTGATCAACTTGGCGCACGACGTTCTGACAAACCGCGCCAAACGTGCGGCATACGACCGGCAGCGGGCGGCCGCCGGCTGGCGCCCCTCCGCGTCGGCTCCGTCATACAGCCGCCCGGTGCGGTGGAAGACGGTAAGCCGCGAGGGCCCGCCCCGCGCGCCGCAGGGATTCGACCGGCACGGTTTCGTCGCGCGGTTGGAGGAGATGATGAACCGGGGCCGGCTGATGATCGAGAAGCGCAAGGACCTCGCGTCGGCGTCG
>DASQAU010000038.1:0-2796 GCA_035635595.1 Candidatus Eiseniibacteriota bacterium | reverse complement strand
CTGTAGTGCCGCATGATCTCGGGCTCGCTGAGCTGGGGCAGCCCTGGAGCCTTTTTCCGCAGCTGATCGTGGCCGAGGACCTGCGCGGGATCGGGGGCCTTGACGCCGGCCGCCGGCAGGCGAGGCGGGCCGGCGGCCGGCCGGCTCTTTTCGAAGCTGAGCAGCTCGGTCATGACCCGAGCGCCTCGACGAGCTCATCGAGCGCGCGTGGATCGTTCACCTCGGTACAGGTGAATGTGACGACGCCCTTGAGCTCGCGGAACCACCGCTGGACCTCGACCGGGCCGAGGATCCCCTTCCGGGCCAGCTTGCGCACGACGGCCGGAGCTTTGGGGACCCGCATCGGGAACTCGTTCATGAACTGCCGGTCCGGAAAGGCCGGCTCCCAGCCCGGCAGCGCCGCGAGCCGCTCCGCGAGCGCGTGTGCGCGCTTGAAGCTGACCTCCGCCACCTGGCGCAGGCCCTGCGGGCCCATGTAGGTCATGTACACGCTCGCCGCGAGCGCGCAGAGCGAGTGGTTGGTGCAGATATTGGACGACGCCTTCTCGCGCCTGATGTGCTGTTCACGCGCGGAAAGCGCAAGCACGAACCCGCGGCGCCCCTGCTTGTCATGCGCGGTGCCGATGAGGCGGCCGGGTAGGCGCCTGACCAGCTCGCGGCGGCACGAGATGAACCCGACGTGGGGCCCGCCGTAGCTTGGGCTCAGGCCGAGCTGCTGCCCCTCTCCGACCGCGATGTCGGCTCCGTACTCGCCGGGTGGTGCCAGGATGGCGAGGCTGATCGGGTCCACGCAGGCGATGGCGAGGGCACCCGCGGCGTGAGCGTTTTCCGTCAGCGTCTTCGCGTCGACCAGCAAGCCCAGAAAGTCCGGCTGCTGAAAGATCACCGCCGCGGTCTTGGGTCCTGGCTCAGCACCCTTCCGGACCTTGATGCCGCGACCCTCGCCGAAGGCGCGCAGCACCTCGACATACTCGGGGTGCATGTAGCCCGAGACCACCACCTCGTTACGCCCGGTGTGGATGTGGGCCATCATCGCGGCCTCGGCGACCGCCGTCGCGCCGTCGTAAAGCGATGCGTTGGCCACGTCCAGGGCCGTCAGCTCCGCGATCAGGGTCTGGAACTCGAAGATCGCCTGGAGCGTGCCCTGGCTCGCCTCCGGCTGGTACGGCGTGTAAGCGGTATAGAACTCCGGTTTCGAGGTCACGGCGGCGACCGCGGCCGGGATGAACCTCCGGTAGACCCCTCCCCCACGAAAGGTCAGCCGGTCCGGAAAGACGCGATTGCGGGCGGCGAGCGATGCGATCTGGGCCATCGTTTCGTACTCGGACAAACCCTCCGGCAGCTCCAGTGCGGGGATGCGGAGCGACTCCGGGATGTCGACCAGCAGATCATCCATCGACTTGACGCCGATCGACTCCAGCATCGAGGCGCGGTCTTCTTCTGAGTGGACGAGGTAGGGCACCTAGTCCGCCGACGCCTCCGTCACCTGCTTGTAGGCAGCTTCGTCGAGCAGATCCGGGGGTAGGTCGCCCGTGAGCTCGAGCTTGAGAATCCAACCGTCGCCGTACGGATCCGAGTTGACCAGCTCCGGGTTGGCGGTCAGCTTGTCATTCACCGCTGTGATGCGTCCGGCGACCGGCGAGTAGAGATCGCTCGCCGCTTTGACCGATTCCACCACGCCGAAGCTCTCGCGCACCGCAAGCTTGCGTCCGGTGCTCGGCAGCTCGAGGAAGACGACGTCGCCGAGCTGCGATTGGGCGAAGTCGGTGATGCCGACGGTGACAACCTTGCCGTCGACCGTGACCCACTCGTGCGTCTTGGTGTAGCGACGGTCAGCCATTCGACACTCCTCTTCGCAATAAGTTTTTTGGCTGAAGGCGGCGGCCGGTCAAGACTTGGCCGGGGCGACAGCCGATCGCGCCGAGCCCCGATAGAACGGAAGCTTCACCACCTCGGCTGCGGCCTCGCGGCCTCGGACCTCGACTGCGATCTTCTCTCCGACTGGAAATGATGGGACTTCGATCATGGCCAGCGCGATCGGGTGGCCGAGAAAGAAGGAGTGCGTGCCGCTGGTGACCGCTCCGAGACGGCGACCGCCGTGCATCACCGCCGCGCCGTGCCGGGGTATGTCACCCGGTGCGGTCTTGAGACCCATCAGGGTTCGCTCAGGCCCTTGCTGTTTCACCGTGGCCAGCGCGTCGCGTCCGATGAAGTCACCCTTGCCGAGCTTGACCGTCCACCCGAGCCCGGCTTCGTACGGATTCACCGTCTCGTCCATGTCATTTCCATAGAGGCGGAGGGCGGCTTCCAGGCGGGTCGCGTCGCGAGCGCCGAGGCCGGCCGGAAGCACGCCTGACGACTTCCCTTCGGCCAGGATCGCGTCCCACACCTTCCCGACCTGGTCGGACGCGATGAAAAGCTCGAAACCATCCTCGCCGGTGTAGCCGGTGCGCGAGATCAGCGCCGGTGTGTCGGCGACCATGCCGGAACGAAACCCGAAGTACGGGATGTCGTCTGTGTCTGACGAACCGCGCGGCAGCAGGGCATGAGCCTGCGGACCTTGGAACGCGATCAGCGCCAATTCGTGGGTGTGGTCTTCAAGCACCGCATCGCCGGTGAGGTGGTCGAGCATCCACGCCGTGTCCTTCTCGCGATTCGACGCATTCACCACCACGATGAAGCGGTCGTCGGTTTCGCGGTAGACGACCAGGTCGTCGATGACGCCACCGTCGTCCTTGCACATCAGTGAGTAGATCGCGTGACCAGCGCCGAGCGCGGAGAGGTCATTGGTGAGCA
>DASQAU010000037.1:0-2937 GCA_035635595.1 Candidatus Eiseniibacteriota bacterium | reverse complement strand
GCGACGTCGAAGCGGCGGCCGAGGATCGCGGCGATCATCTCCTTGGTCGACGTTTTTCCGTTGCTGCCCGTGACCGCGACAACGAGTGGATTCACGCGAGTCAGGGTCCACGAGGCGAGCGAGTACATGGCGCCCCACGTGTCGGGGACCAGCACCTCGGCGATGCCATGAGGGATCTCTCTGCGCCGCTCGACCACGACGGCGGCCGCGCCTCGCCTGATGGCGTCGTCGACGAAACGGTGCCCGTCCATCTCGGCCCCGCGCAACGCGAAGAACACCCCGCCCTGCACAACTTCGCGCGAGTCGGTGTGAAACGTCGAATAGGCATTGCCGACCTGGGTGCCGCCGACCTCGCCGCCCCCGGTCGCCTCGAGAATCTCGAGCAGCGACACCTTCATACGTATATGAGAACTGTTATCGAGGGTCCGGTGTTATGTGCCAGTCGACGACCATGGTCTGGGCGATCTTCTGCCAGATCGGGGCTGCGGTGAAGTAGCCGTCGTTCAGAGTCCAGTCACGATCGCTCCCGTCGACGTGCGGCTTGCGCACGACCACCAGCATCGTGAAGCGCGGATGCTGCGCGGGCAGGAATCCGACAAACGAAGACCACACGTCCTGCGAATACTGGCCGTTGACCGGAATCTGCGACGTGCCGGTCTTGCCGGCCTGGTCGAGCTCAAAACCCTTGACCCGAGATGTCCAGCCCGAGCCGTGCTGCACCACCGATTGCATCATCGCAGTCATCTTGGCGGCAGTCGCCGGGGTGATCACCTGGCGCTGTGGCTGCAGCAGAAGCGGGTTGACCTTCGTTCCGACACGCTCCATGACGTGGGGCGGCGCGTAGCGGCCGCCGTTGGCGATCACGTTGACCGCGGCGAGCATCTGCACCATGTTGACGTCGATGCCCTGGCCGAACGCAGCCGTCGCGTACTGCGAGTCGGCGAGCTTGTCCGCCGCCGCGGGCAGCAGGCAGGTCTCACCGCCGACGTCGATGCCACTTGGCTTCGTCAGGCCGAAACCCTGTAAGTAGCTGTAGAACGCGGCGTGCCCTTCCGCCTGCATCGCCTTCATCGCGCCGACGTTCAGTGAGTGCTCGAGGACATACGTGTAGGTGACATTCCCGTGGTTGCGGTGGTCCCAGTCGGAAATCCGGTAGCCGCCGACGTTCATATACCCGGGGTCGTTGATCACGGTGTCCGGGGCGATCGCGCCGGCGTTGATGGCCCCCGCCAGCGTGACGACCTTCATGACTGACCCCGGCTCATAGACGTAGCTGGCGACGTTGTCCTTGAAGAGCGCCGTGTCCGTGTGTGTGAAGTCGTTGGCGTTGTAGCTCGGGTAGTCGGCCCAGGCGACGATCCCGCCGGTGGTCGGGTCCATGATCAGCACGCTGCCGCTCTCCGCGTGGTATTTCTTCACGCCGTCCGCCAGCGCCTGCTCGGACGCGTACTGGATGCTGGCGTCGAGCGAGAGCACGAGGTCGGACCCGTTGACCGGGTTCTGGTGCGTGTGCGAGCCGAGCACGATCTCGCGGTTGGCCAGGTCGCGGTAGCTCGAGATGTATCCAGGCGTCCCTGCCAGCGCGCTCTGGTACTTGGCCTCGAGCCCGTACTGGCCGTCCCCGTTGTAGTTGACGAAGCCGAGAAGGTTGGCGGCGAGCGTCGTGCCCGAGGCGATCCCCGGCAGGTAGGAACGCTGAGTCTCCTCCTCGAGACCCACGCCAGGGAGCTTGAGCGCCCGGAGCTGGTCGGCCTTGTCCTTCGGCAGCCGGCGGGCGACGTACGCGAACTTGGCGCCAGAGGCCAGAGTCGCCGTCAGCTTGGCCCTGTCCGCGGCAAGCACCGTGACGAGCCCGTTCGCGACGCGATCACGCTCTGATTTCGGTACCTGGTCGGGCGAGACGAAGGCCGAGTAGACGGTCGTGTTGACGACGAGCTGGGTCAGGTGACGGTCGAAGATCGCACCCCGCACCGCCGGCAGCTGGACCACCTCGCGGTACTGCGCCTGTGCCTGTGAGGCGAGCTGCCCGTGCTTGGCGATCTGCCAGTACGCGAGGCGCGACCACACCATTCCGGCAAGGACCAACGCCACGAGCACCATCGAGAGAATGCGCAGCCGGGTGGAACCCACGCGTTCCACACGCGGGGCCCGTTTGCGGACCCCTACCGACACTACCGAGTAGCCGCCAGCACGTCGCGCGTGCCGCCGAGAGTGCTGACCACCGCCGCCACCGCACGCTCCCACAAGGGAGTGGTGTCGCCGGCTGAGGGGCCGACCGGAGCGGCCAGGTCGATCGCGACCGGCTGGCCGGTGACATAGCCCGACGGGACCACTCGCTGCATGCCGCTCTGCGCGGCCTGCTGCTGCACCTGGGCCGGAGCGTGCAGCGTGACCTCCTGGTAGCGGAGCTGATCCTGCTCAGCGATCAGCTGGCGCTGCTGGTCCTGGAGGCGCGTGAGATCGTAAGACGCCTGCGTTATCTGCGCGGCGAGGCCGAGGTAGAAGAGGACGCCGATCAGGACGGCGCCGAGCCCGAGGTAGGCATGGCCGAGCGAGTTCAGCCGCAGCCGTTCGACTGCGGTTGCGCTCGCCACCTGCACGAAGCCACGCGTGCGCCGCCTCCGCCGCGGGGCGGGGGCATGCTGCGCGCCTGTTGTGCTCAGGCGGCGCCGGGCCAATATTCGGGTCGATATCAAAACGTGTGCCTCATTTGTTTCTGTGACGTTTGCTACGGCTCGTACTACTTACGGTTGCTACTACTGATGTGGTCGGCCCCCCACCGGACCTCCCCCTGCGGGGGAGGGCAAATTGTGCCTGGTGGCCGGAGGGGTCAGCCGGCCACCAGGACTTGTGGAGTCAGATCTTCTCCGCCACGCGAAGGCGGGCCGAACGCGCTCTTGGGTTGGTCGCGACCTCCTCTGCGGAAGGCCGCACGGG